>CAYPVP010000055.1:0-9873 GCA_964414205.1 uncultured Bacteroidaceae bacterium
TAAAAGAGAAACCACAGCAATTTAGAGATAGAGTAACACGAGGCAGTTTTTGGAGAAAAAAATGAATAGAATATCATGGTTAGAAATTGTAGAAGAGGCTTTTGGTGAAACAAATGTAGAGTTGCATTTGAATGAGATATATAAGCGTGTATATCATTTAATTAGTTCAAAATATCATGAAAAACAAAGTGTTAAAAATGTTGAAGCTGTTGTAAGAGGTACAATGGAAAAGAATTCAAAAGATTCTGACGCTTTTAATAAAGTAAATAATAGATTTAAAATAACTAGAAATAAAGGAGAAGGTTATTGGATGATGTTAGATTAAATCATAACATAAAAAAACAACACTTTAGTCGTTTTTTTATGTTATTTACATGTTTTTGCATTAGAAATTTATATTTAGGATGCGATTTTTAATTAAGTACATATTTTATTGTAGTTTCAAAAGAATTTAAATTATTTTAACTTATAGATATAACTGCCCTTGTAAAGTGATTTTCCAAGTGTTGGCATCAAATTTTGTGTTTGCTGGACTTGTTGATGGCATGCAGATTGCAATTGGTGCTAAATTGGGAAAATGTTTGCAAAGTAAGGCATAGGACTTTTGTCCATTGCATAAAATTTTTGTAATATTTGTTTGTGAAATTAAAAATGGAATGTCTGCAATGATGGGGCACTTTATGTTTGTATCGAGCGAACCTTCGATTTCACAAGATTCAACAACATCCCACAATGCAATTTTGTGTGAAATTAGCAATTCCTTTTTTGCTAAAATTGTTTCTGGCATTGACTCGTTTAGCAATGTTGCCATCAGTTTCCAAAATTTGTTTTGTTTGTTGCCATAGTAAAACTCTTCAATGCGAGATTTTACTGATGGAAAACTTCCCAAAATCAAAATTTCTGAATTACTGCTATATAGGGGTTCAAATCCTTGTTTTCTCATATTTTGATTTTATACTTTTTGCAAACCATAATGCAATGGTAAATTAAATTTTCACTATTTAATTTTAAATTTTTTGCTCGCTGTTATATTATGAAAAAATTTCATTAAAAATATGTTTATTATTGCAAAAATTTTCCAATAATAAAAAAAAATTTGTAAAGTAATAATTTTTATTATGAAAATTGATTGTTTATTTTTATGTTAATTTATTTTATGTTGAAAAAGCAAAATGACACATATCAATGTGCCTTTTGTGTTTTAATATGAAATTTTAACAAATAATAATGCTTTTTCTATGTGTTTTTTCGTTCATAGAAAAGGGGTTCAAGTTGTTTGCCTTTAAATGCTTCTTCGCAAGTTTCATAAGTGAGTTTTGTATTCGCAATGATAGAGTTTGTTTTGTTTGTTGGAGCGTCTTGATTGAATGGAACAAAATAAACATTTTTGGTGTTGAGCAACTGTCCAATGTTTTTTGCGTTTGCCCCCAAAGCATCATTGGATGAAATTGAAATTACAATTGGACGATTGTTTCTCAATTCTGCTTTGATTGCCATTGTTACAGGTGTATCTGTTATGCCGTGTGCCATTTTTGCCAAAGTGTTTCCTGTGCATGGCGAAACAACAACCATATCAAGTGACAATTTGTTTCCAATTGGTTCAGCATCGATAATAGTATTAATAATTTTCTTTTTGCAAAGATTTTCTACTTCTTCAATAAAATCACTTGCTTTGAAAAATCTTGTGTCAAAAGTTGAAGCATTAAAACTTAGAATAGGGAACAAGTCGTAATCATGAAATATTAGATTTTCAATTGTTTCCAATGTGTTTTTGAAGGTGCAAAATGACCCTGTAATTGCAAAACCTACTTTTTTCATTTTAATTCTCCCAAAACTTCTTTGATGTATTCAGCCATAAGTTTTCCTGCTGTTGAAGGCGAAAATTTTGCAGGAAGTGCTGGATAGAGTGCACCATTTATACCCAAAGAAACTGCCAGTTCTAAATTTATTGAAGGAATTGACGCGACATCAACAAAAGTCATTTTGTGTGCTGTATCAAAAGGAATGTTTTTCAATTTATTGTCACTGATAATTTGAGTTGGAGCAGTGTTGATGATTGTTTCAAACTCTTCCAATTGCAAATCGTTGTAGTCAATGATTTTTTCTGCAAATGCTTCGGCATATTTTTTTGCAGAAGTGCAAAGTGAAAATTCCACACCCAATCGAGTCAGCAATCTTGCCAAACTCGAACCGATTCTGCCAAAGCCGACAATCAAAATTTTTTGATTGAACACAGATTTTTTTGTTTGTGAAATCATTATTGATAAAACAGCCTCTGCTGTTAGTTTTGCGTTTTCCAATGTGAATTTTTCGCTGTCAGAAAAAGAAAAAAACTGAATATTTTTGTCTTGACAAATTTTTTTTGCATTTTGAAAGAACTTGCCAAAGCAAAGAATGGAATTTTTCTCAAAACCGTTTGCTATGTCATCATCAATTTTGACATTGGGAGAGAAGCAATAAACTTTTTTTTCATCATCATCTTGATAGACTGCAAGTTCTGATGCACAACTTTCTATTCGTGCATCAAAAATTGGATATATAAAATTGTATTTGTTTTCGATTTTCATAATGCATTCTATGAAACAAAAAAAAACTTTGTCAATGTTGCCAACAAATTTTTGAAAAAAACATACAATATAATATTGATTGAGGTGATTATGGAGCGATTTTTTTTGGGAAGCAATACTCCACAAGGTTATGTGGGATTTTATAATGAGCGATTTGAAGAAGCGCAAAAAATTTGGATTTTGAAAGGTGGTCCAGGCACTGGCAAAAGCACTTTGATGAAAAAAATAGCCTCCGAAGCGATTGAGCGAGGAGAAGACTATGAATTGTGGATGTGTTCAGGTGACCCAAAAAGTCTTGACGGCATTTTTTTGAAAGAAAGAAAAACTATGGTTGTTGATGGAACAAATCCTCACCCAGCAGAACCAGTTGTTCCCGTTTTAAAAGAAAACATAGTTAACCTTTTAGAATGTGTTGACGATAAGAAATTGGAAAAATACAAAAATGAAATTTTGCAAAATTGCAATGAAAAAAAAGTTTATTATCATTCTGCATACCATCAACTTCTGGCTTCACAAGAACTGTTGAAAAGCAAAAGAGAAGAATTTGAAAAAAAAGTTTCAAAAGAAAAATTGTTGCAACTTGCCAAAAGTTTAGCAAATCATATACAAAATTATGAATCAAAAAAAATTCAATTTTCAAGGGCATTGACAGCCGATGGATTTGTGGAATATAAAGACCAATTTAAAGAAAGAGTCATAGTTGGTTTGAAATGTGAAGATGTGGAAATTGCACATGCTTTTTTTGACATTTTGAAATCACAACTCTCAGGATATTCGGCGTTTCAAGACACCATGCAACCAAATTGCACACTTGCTCTTACTGTTGGAAAGTTTGGAATTGTTGTGTGCGATGGCTGTTTTGTGCCAAATGAAATCATTGATTTGAATTCATCGTTGAAAGAAGAAATAAGGTATGATTTTTTTGAAGAAAAGAAATTGTCTGACCGTCTTGTAGCGCTTGCAATCAAAAATCTTTTTGAAGCAAGAGAATCTCATTTTAAAACTGAAAAATTTTTTGTTGAGGCAATGAATTTTGAAATGTTGAATGAAAAATCTGAAAAGTTGTTGATGCAAATTTTTGATTTTTAATGCTTGATATAATTGCAAATAGATGTATAATTATCATATGAAAAACAAGAAAAATTGCAAGAAAAGAAAAAAGAATGATTTGATTACGCCCCTTGGAATGTTTTATTATTATTCGTTTGGTATGGTGTCAAAAGTGTGGCAAAAAATTTTCAAAGTTTCTTTGAAAAAAACCGATGAATTTTGTGAAGCAGAAAAAAAGCCAATGCTATTGCTAGCAAATCATGTTTCAACATTTGACATTATGACAATCATGTTGGGACTTTATCCTTACAAACAAAACTTTGTAGTTGCAGAGCAAATGAAATATAGAAGTTTTGCACATGCCCATGTTTTGAAAAACTTTGGTGCAATATACAAAAAACAATTTTATTCTGACTTTTCGTGCGTTAGAAACATCAAAAAGAATCTAGATGCAGGAATTCATGTTGTTGTTTGCCCAGAAGGAAAAGTTTCAGATGACGGAATCACTCAGCCAATAGGTTTTTCAAATGCAAAACTTATAAAATGGCTTGGATATCCTGTTGGCGTCCTTGTCAATCATGGTGGTGGACTTTCAAAACCAAAATGGGGTGGCAAAGGATTCAGAAAAGGAAAAATTGAACTTGAATGCAAAATGATTTTGACATCTGAGCAAACAAAGTCAATGAATAATGATGAAATTTTTGAACTTGTACAAAAAGAATTGTATAACAACGAACACAAATATCAAGTTGAGAATGGCATTAAGTTTAAGTTTGCAAAACCAGCAGATGGTCTTGACAAGATTTTGTATAAATGCCCAAAGTGTCAAGAAGAATTTGAAATTGTTTCAGATGGGAACTTTTTAACCTGCAAAAAGTGTGGAAATAAGGTTCAATATGATGAATATGGAAAAATCACTCCTGTTGGAGATGCTGTGTCGTTCAGCCGAATTGATGTATGGAGAGATTTTGAAAGAAAATCGGTATGCAAAGAATTGAACAAAGAAAATTTCTTGTTGCAAACAGAAGTTGAACACTTTGTGGCAGATGAAAAAAACAAAAATCGAATGAAACTGTTTGATTGTGGCAAATTGACGATGGACAAAGAAAACATAACTTATCGTTCCGAAACAAACGAATTGGTTTTTTCTTTGGACAATATGTTGTCAATTGCGTCAATGCCAAAAGAGTCAATCACACTTTATCTTGAAGGAAAAATGCACAAGTTTAAAATTGTTGGAAAAGTCTCATCAAGCAAATTCACAATTGCTGTTGAAGAACTAGGAAAAATAAAAAATTTTAATGTTAAGGCATAGGCTATATTGGTGATAGAATAGTAAAAAGCAATCAATTTGATGATTGCTTTTTTTATATCAAATTCAATATTGACATACCTAGGGTTTGTATGGTAGAGTATTGATGTATAATTGTGTATAAATGCTAAGGACAAGAATTTGTTGAATTGGCATTGTTTGGGAGGATTTATGAAACGAAAAGGCGTGCTATATTTGATTTTAGTGCTTGTTTCAGTTTTGCTTATGGCAACATTTGCTGCCTGTGATGGCCCACTTGCAAAAGCAGGGAAAACTCCATTAAGTCTTGGAATTGACAACCCATATCAATTGGGGACTTTTGAAATTCCAGCAGATGGTTTAGAATCTGTTGACAGCGACTTTAAATTTGAAAATGTTCGTGCCAGAGTTGCATATAGTGATGGGTCATACAGCGAATATTTCAATTTGACAAAAGACATGCTTGCAACAAACAACACTGGGAAGTTTGAAGAAGGAGAGCAAGTTTTCAAAATTCAATATTCAGTAGAAGATGTTGTTGTAAAAGGCAGTTTCAAGGTTAATTTGCGCGTTCGCACCGAGCAAGACACAATGTATGTTTTGGGAAATGGCGCTTACAGAAAATTTAATACATACGCTTATAATCCAAATGAAAAGTTATTAACTTATAACGATTTTAAAGATTCAATCAGTGTTCCATCAAAACAAGGATATGTCATCAAAGGTTTTGTTGTTTTTTCAGAAAATGACAGCATCGAAGTTTGGAAAAACAAAACTGATGCTGAAATTGCTGGAAAAATCAACGAATTGTCTGCTGTTGATAAAAATGTTTTGAATGAAACAAATTGGCCTGAAAATGGTTTTGCTGTCAAAGACAAAATGGTTTTGGGTGTTGTTTGGAAAGAAGGTAAAACACAAGTAAACTTCAAATTCAATTTTGATAAATTTAATATTTCAACAGATAGATATGCCGATTATGTTGAAAACATTGCTACAAACACACCTGTTAAGAAACCGATTGTTGACAATTCGGTCATTCCTGGTTGGAGTTTGAGTGGTTGGTATTCTGATGAAGCACTTTCAACTCCTTTCAATTTCTTTTCACCAGTCACAACTGCAAGTGTAAATGTTTATGCAAAATGGACAAAGAATTTGAGAAACGTCACATTGAATTTGAATGGTGGTGTTTTGAATGAAAAATACTTTTCAATTGTAGACAAAAAATTTAGTGAAATTCAAGACACTTCAACTGTTTTAAAGGGCGAAATTTTGTCAACAGGAGATATGGTTGAAAAAATTCGCTATAATAATGTTGAATTTGACCAAAATCTTTTGCTTGCAAATTTCTTGACCAATTCAAAAGAAACTATAAACGCCAACAACTATATTTACAATGGCAAATATAACGAAAGTGGAAGCACTGTAAATAAGTATTACTTTACTTTTGGTGGATGGTTCACTGAAATTGAGTTGATAAATGAATATGATTTTGCAGTGAAAGACAAAATGCCAGACAATGACATTACACTTTATGCAAAATGGGATGTTGTTGAAGCAACCTCTGCACAATATTATGAAGAACATTTGTTCAAAAACTTGCCAAACAAAACAAATTATATTGTTAAATCAGACAATACAATTGCCATTACTGGTTTGAACGATAACCAAATTTCATCATTGGAACTTCCTGATAAAATTTTTGGAAAATATATCACTGAAATTTCAGCAAATGCTTTTGTTGGTTGCAAAAAACTTATTCAATTTTCAATTAGTGAAAATTCAAAACTTCAATCAATTGGCGATGGTGCTTTCAGATTTTTGACAAATTTGAAACGAGTTGTTGTTAGAAAAGCATCAGGAAATGAAAATTTGGAAGTCGCAACTGATGCAAATGGAAAATCTCTTGAAATTACTTCTGTTGGTGAAAATGCGTTCCAAGGAACAGGTTGGTTGGGAAAAATTGACCAAAATGTTGACAATCAATGGGTTGTTGTTGGAAAAGTAATTATAAAATATGTTGGAAATCAAAACATTGTTGAAGTTGGCACAGGCATAGCCAATGCTCCAAACTTCCCAGAAGGGGCACAAATTTTGGGTGCTAATGCTTTTGCAGAAGCAACAAGTTTGAACAAAATTGTTATTGGAAAAGATATTGTAAGAATAGACAACAAAGCATTTGCAAATTGTTTGAATTTGCAAAACATCAGTGTTGAAAAAAATATTGATGGAAAGTTTAATTTGATTTACATTGGAGAAACGGCTTTTGAAGACACAATGTGGGTCAAAGAATTTGTCAAAAATGAAAGTTATGCTTCATACAAAGCCCTGATTTTGGGTGGAATTTACTATCGTTATGTAAACGAAAATAGCAAAGTTGAAAATGCCACAATTCCATCAGGAATTTCAATCATTGCTCCATTCGCATTTGGAAGCAACAAACAAATTGCAAGAATTGAATTTGAAGATGAATCTGTAATTTCGATGGTTGGAAAAAATGCTTTCAATGATACTGTATGGTTTGAAAACATGGCAAAGCAAAATGATGGATTTGTTCAAATCAATGGAATTTTGATTGGATATATGGGCAACGATTCTGTTGTTCAAGTTCCTGAAATTTTGAATGGAAAAACCATCACAAAGATTTCGTCACATGCTTTTAGTGGCTATGGAACAAGTTCAATTTTATCAATTTCAATTCCAGCATCAATAAAGGAAATTGAGCCATTTGCATTTGTTGGAATGACAAAATTGAATTCAGTGTCATATTTGGCACAAAGTTTGAAAAAAGAAACTCTTCCAAGAATTTATGAAACTAGTTTCAACAAAAATGCTACTGAAAAAATCAATAGTACCTTTAAAATGTTCTTCACAGTAGAGAAGACAGGCACTGAGCAATCAATTTATGAAGAAGTTTCAACATTGAAAAATAGTCTTTACAATGATTTTTATCAATCAAACCCTAACCGAGTGGTTGAATTGAAAGACCTTTCTGTTGAGGTAGATTCAAAACTTATGCCAAAGCATTATATTCGTGAAGGTGCTTCATGGAACATTGAAACATTCTGGGCACAAGCAAACTTGCTTTCAGACAGTGAAAACGGTGCAAAATTGATTTTGACCAAAACAGATGGTCAAGTCTATTCAGTTCCATTTTTGAGCAAATATATTGCTTCGGGCATTTCAAGTGCAATCACAAATGTTGGTGAAAAACACACATTGCAAGTTGTCTATGGAAATGTTTCTTGCGCATATGACTATTTTATTGAAGGCAGAATTTCAAGTTTGAAAGTCGTTGTTCAAAACAATTCAAACATGGCAAACGCAAAATATTTTATGAATTCTACAAAATTTATTGTCGATGGTGGAATGTTGAATTTTGTTTTTGCTGAAACAATAAGTGACTATCAATTGCCAATTGCTTCAAGTATTGGAAATGGTTTGGAAATTTTGAATTTTTCAACTGCAATTGAAGGAACAAGAACAATTACATTCAAATATAAGACAATTGGTGGACAAGAAGTTGATGCAACTTATGAAATTCTTGTCAATGCACCACAAATCACTGGAATAAAATTTGTTGAAGATCCAATGAATTTGGATGTTGCAACAACACCAACGCTTACAGGCATAAAAATCAAAATTGTTTATTCAAGTTTTAAAGATGGAATTCAAAATTTTGCAAATCCTGAATTGCAAGAATATCATTATGAAATCATCAACATGAACAACCCTGAGTTGTTGGCTGTGAATGATTTAGGGGTTGTTGTTGACAAAAAGTTTGACACATCAGAACCTACAAATGACATTCCAAAAACAATCAATTTGAAATTTGCTGGTGTTACTTCTCAATTGCAATACAACGTTTTGATGCATTCAGATGTTTCAATTTTCAATGTTGAATACAACTATGATGACAATTTGGTTGTTGATGAAATTCAAGGTATCTATGGTGGAACAGCAGTGATTTTGGGAGCAAATTCTAGATTGCACCCAACTACATTGGCAATTCCAGATTCGATTGAAACACAAAGAAAACTGCCAAATGGAGTTTTGAGAAAATATAGACTGACAGTTGTGGAAATTGCTCAAAATGCATTTGCAAACGATGACAACTTGCAACGAATTTCAATTTCTAAAAATGTAAAGACAATTGGAAAATCTGCATTTGCAAACTGTGTCAACTTGCAAACAGTTCTTTTTGCAAATTCACTCTATTCATCTTTGCAAACCATTGAAAATAGTGCATTCTTGAATTGTAAAGTTCTTTCAACAATTGAGTTGCCACAGTCAACAAAGAAAATTGGTGAATCATCATTTGCTAACACTGCATTGGAAAATGTTGACTTTACAAAAACTTTGGTCACTGAAATTCCAGGAATGGCTTTCAAGGGTTGCACAAAACTTGTTACAGTTGAACTGAACAAAGATACAACATCGATTGGTTCGTCAGCATTTATTGATTGTGGACTTATTGCAAGCATCAAAATTCCTGCAACTGTCACATATATTGGCGATCAAGCATTTACTAACACTTACAAATTGAATGATATCTATATTTTGGGAATGCTTCCTGCTCAACTTGGCAATCAAGCATTTGGACCTCTAAATTCAGAAGATATTGCAGTTTTCAGTATATGGGTGCTAAAAGAAAAATTGGAAACATATAAAACTTCGTGGACTTATTATGAACGAATTTTGAAAGCAGTAGTAGTATAATTTGTATGAAAAAGGCAGGAACAGCAACGAGTCCTGCCTTTTTAAATTGTCTTTTTTCTAAATGTTAAAATTCGATTTGAAAAGCGAAACATGTTTTTGTATGTTTTGTTTGAATAATCGCAAATTTTAGCATTTTTTTCAATTTTAGTTTTCTAATACAAATTTTTAAATTTGCAATAATACACACTTAAAACAATTGATTTATTTGCAAGTTTACGCTTTGATATGTTGGAAATTTATGGATTGTTT
>CAYPVP010000056.1:0-9825 GCA_964414205.1 uncultured Bacteroidaceae bacterium
CCATATGGCAAGTTTTTTTTGTTGGAAATTGAAAAACTTTGTTTCATCTTGTTGACAAAAATTATGTGAATAGCAAATGTCAAATTGCAAAAGATATATTCATAGGTGAAATATGGGATTTTGGTTTGAAGGTTATTCATTTGAAACAATTTTTGTAGCCATTGCTGTGGTTTTGATGCTAGTTTTCTTGAACGAAGCAAGTCGCAAAAGCAAGGCTTTTTCAATTTTGTCATTTGTGGTTTTGCCAATCATAATCATGATTTTGATTTTGACAGGAGTTACATCGAGTTCTTCCTCAAAAAGTTGGTTTGGAAGTTTGAAAACAGTTTCGGCATTGATTGGAGTTTATGGTTTCATGATGATTCGCTATTCCAAAAAAATTGGCAAGTCAAAGTTTTCAATCTATTTTCCTGTCGCAATTTTGGGAATCAACATCATTGAAGCAATAGTTAGGGACATTGAAGTTTACATTGCCTATCAAACTCCTGCCATTGATGATTCAGGTTTATATCTTGTCGGTGGAAACTGGAACATAATCAATGCTGTTGCAGGAATTTTCCTTTTGCTTTCTTTGACTGGCTGGGTTGGAATCAAAGTCGCAAACACAAGAACAAAAGATATGATTTGGGCTGACCAACTCTGGTTTTGGATTATGGCTTACAATTTTTGGAACATGGCATATTGCTACAACTGCATTTCCAATCGTTCTATGTATGCAGGTTTGCTGTTGCTGTTGTCGGCGTTCATTGCTGAATTTTGTTTCAAACGAGGTGCGTGGCTTCAACATCGTGCATCGACACTCGCATTTTTCGGAATGTTTTCACTCGCTCTTGACTATTCAAACTTGCCGATATTTTCCATTCGTCCAACAGGCAGTGTGGAAGCACGACTTGCCATTGCTGGGCTTGCACTTGCAAGTGTAGGGCTTGTCTACTTCTATGCTTTGTTTAGAATGTTGAAAAACAAAATCAATCCTTTCAAATCGCCTGTCTATTCAGATTTGAAAGCCTACAAAACAAATTTGCGACTAAACAATTTGCTTGATGAAGAATGTGACCAAGACGCAATTTGTGATTAAAATTTGATTGTAAGATTTAAGCAGTGGACAAGAAATAAATTACATTTTGTTTGAAGTTAAATTTTTTTGATTGCTGATTATGTCTTTATTTCAAAAATTTAATCATAATGAAGATTTACTTTGAAGTTATAAAAAATGGAAAAAGAACCACAATGTTGGTTCTTTTTCCATTATGTATGAAAAGTGAAGATTTGATGAAAAATGCGTTCCTTATTGAATTTTACTGCAATTTCGTGTATAATTTTTTTGGAGGAATTGATGACACCACAAGTTTTGAAAAAAATGAAAAAGATTTTGGATAGAAGCAAAGAATTGGATGTGTTGCTTCAATCTCCTGAGATTTCAGTTGACAACAAACTGTGGCTCAAATTTGATGAAGAAAAAAGAAATTTGGAGATGCTTTCAAACAATATAGAAAAATATTTTCAACAAGAAAAACAAATTTCAATTTTGGAAAATCAAAAGTCATCTGACCCTGATTTGCAAATTCTGTTCGATGATGAATTGGAAAATTTGAAACAAGTCAAAGAAAATTTGGAGTTGGAAATTTTGACTCTGATGCTCCCCAAAGACGAAACAAGTGGCAAAAAAGCAATTTTTGAAATTTCAGCCATGGAGCAAACAACATTTGCATGCGAATTTTGCAAAACGCTTTATCAATTCTATTGTGAATTTTGCAAACTTCAAAATTGGCAAATTGAAATTGAAGAAATTGAAACAAATTCAAATGAGTTGATGAAAAAAATTGTCTTTGAGGTTTCTGGAAATGGCAGTTATGATTGCTTGCAATTTGAAAGTGGGCAGTGTCAAGCAATTTCTGAAAAGGGCGAAAAAGCCAATGCTATGGTCATGGTTTTTCCAGAAGTTCAAACTGATGAATTCAAAATTGATGCAAAAGATTTGAGAATTGATGTTTTTCATTCAAATGGAGCAGGGGGACAAAATGTCAACAAGGTTGAGTCAGCAATCAGAATAACGCATTTGCCAACCAACATTGTTGTCACATGCCAAGATGAACGCTCTCAACTGAGAAACAAAGAAAGAGCGACAAAAACAATTTATGCAAAAGTTTTCAATCACTATGAAGCATTGAAAAACGCTGAAAAAATGCAAATTCGCAAAAAAGTTTTCTCTGAAAAAGAAAAACGAAAATGTTGCAGATTGTTCAATTTTGAAACCAAAAAAATTAGCGACAAAAGGATGGACAAAAAATTTGATTTGTTGATTGATGACTCCAAAATTATAGATTCATTGATTAACCTGACAAGGTTTTATTATCTGTCAAAAATTTATGAAGCCTAATTATGCTATATTGATAAATGTTGACTAAAAGGCAAAGATATAGACTAAATTCGTATAAGGCAAAAATATAACTAAATTCACAAAATATAAACGCAATATAAAACGTAAAATATAAACAAAAATGGAAGAAAGATGCAAGAAACTTTGAAAATTGTTTTTGAAACGGACAAAATGGTGCTGTCCAACATTTCAACAACACACAAAACTGAAAAATTTGTAAAATTGAGCAGTCGATTCAAATCGATTGATTTTTTGCTTGCCAAACTTTCAGAGGGGATAGTTTCCAATCTAAAATTGTTTTCACAACAAAAACACGCCGATTCAAAACAAAATGTTGATGAATGTTTTGAAATTGAACTCGAAAACGGGCTTCACAAACTGTTTTTTAAATTTGGGTTTCAAATGGAAAGCGTTTTCAAAATTCAAGAATATGATTTGATTTTTTTCAACTTGGCTGAAAAAGAAGTTGTTGCAGGAAAAAATGATTTGAGATTTGAACTTTTTTTGAAAGGCAAAAAACAAATTTCAATGAATGTCACCAAAGTGAAATCTCCATTTGTTTCATCAGATTTTTCAAAATTGTATCGATTGTCAAATTCAAATTTGGTCAATTTTCCGTTGCTGAACCAAGAACAAGAAAAGATTGTAAACATAGAAAATCAAAACATTCTTGTTCAAGGTGTTGCAGGAAGTGGCAAAACAAATGTTTGCATCGACAAAATTGTGTTTGTTGCATGCAGAAACTATACTGGAAAAATTTTGTATACAACATTTTCAAGAGGCTTGTTGATTGACACAAAAAACAAAGTTGAAGTTTTCAAAAAAAATGTCAAAGAGTTTTTGCAAGCCTATGAAAATGGAATGGTCGAATTTGCAGATTCAAATCACAAAAGTGCGATTGAAAAAAAATTGGGAATCTATTTCCCAGTTGATGAAGATGAACAAATTTGTGTGCATTTGAACAAAATAATTGATTATCTTGAAAAAAAAGTTGACTATTTTTTGATTGAAGACCTTGCAAATTTGTTGAATGATAAACGAGAATATGTTGGAGAAACTTATTTTGTAAAAAAATTTTTAGGGCAAGTCAAAAATCACCAATTGACATCAAAGTTGCAAAAATTGAAAAACTTGTCATATGAAGTGATTTACAAAGAAATTTACGGTGTCATTTTTGGTTGCTACGACATTGAAAAGCCAGCACAAATGTTGTCACTTGATGACTATGTTGAAAAGCGACAAAACAGTTTTTCTCGTCAAGACTGCGAAACAATTTGGCAACTTGCAGAAGAATTTTTGCAATTTTCAAAAGCAAAAGGTTTGAGTGACAACAATTTTGCAAGTCGAATGATTTTGGAAAACCAAGAGAAATTTGAAAAATATTCTTTGACCATAATTGATGAAGTTCAAGACATGACAGAAGTAAATTTGTGCATGTTGAAATCAATTTCAAGAAAAATGTTTTGTGTTGGCGATGCGTTGCAAATGATAAATCCATCATATTTCAGTTTCGCTTTTTTGAAGCGTTTGCTCTATGAAAAGGAACTGACAACTGTTGCTGAACTTGAAAACAATTATAGAAGCACAAAAAAAATCACAACAATAATTGACAATTTGAGCAACTTGAACAAAAGCAAATTTGGCACACATAGTTTTGTTTTGAATGGAAAATCAATTGACAAAGACACGAGCGCATCCACAATTTATGTTCATGATGTTGCACTTTTGAAGGAAATTCAAAAACATAAACTTGACCAACTGACCATTATTGTTTCGGGAGCAAAAGAAAAAGAAGAATTGCGAAAATGCCTTGACACGCAAGAAATTTTGACAGTTTCAGAAGCAAAAGGACTTGAAAGAAAAAATGTGTTGCTTGCAAATTTGCTTTCTGACAATATTGAAAAATGGAATGAACTTCA
The DNA here is from genome assembly GCA_964414205.1 of uncultured Bacteroidaceae bacterium. Taxonomy (GTDB): domain Bacteria; phylum Bacillota; class Clostridia; order Christensenellales; family CAG-917; genus STD2-102. The sequence continues at coordinate 4,300 of CAYPVP010000056.1, forward strand.
AAGAATTTCAATCAATAGAAAGCAGTCTGATGAAAATTCAGTCTATCGATACTATTTCAATTTGTTGTATGTTGGAATGAGTCGTGCCAAACAAAATTTGTTTGTGGTTGAAAAATCAGATGTTGAAATTTTCAAAAACTTTTTCAAAGACAATTTTGAAACATTGACATGTGACAAAGCAATCAAAACTTTGGAAAAGGTTGTTGGCAAAAAAGAAATTGAACTTGAAGATTTGCTTTTGAGAATCGAAGAATTCATAAGATTGGAACAATTTGACAATGCAAGATTTGCAATTCAAAAAATAGAAAACGAAATTTTGCAAAACAAATTGTTGAAAAAAGTTGAAGTTCACGAGCATTTTGTTTCTCATGGAAAATATAGAGATGCAGGAATTGAATTTTGGAAAGAAAATATGTTTGATGAAGCAAAAGAGCAATTTGTTTTGTCTGGTGACAAAGAACTTGAAAATCTTGTGGACGCATGTTTGGAAAACAACGGTAAAGGTTTGGGCATTGAAATTTTGAAATTTTTTGACGAAATGAAAAACAACGATGTTGCAAAAAAATTGATTTTTGATGTTCTAAATGTTGATTTTCAAAACACAAAGGCAAAACAAAATCAAATAAATGAAAAATTTAGGAAATTGAAGGAGAACAGTCGTGGAAAACAAAAATGATATGAAAGTTTTGATTGAAACCTTTTTGGAATATAAAGAACTGCTGACACCAATTCAAGAAAGTTTGAGTGACTTTGTTGATGTCTATGATTCAATGAAAGTCGAAATTGAAAAACTGAATGAAACATTTGGTGGTGATGTTGTAAAAAATTTGCAAACAGTTTGCCATACGCTTGAAAATCAAGCCGAAAAAGCAGGCAATATATCATCACAAATCACAAAATTTTCTGAAATCACAAACAAATATACTACTGGTGTAAACAATGTTTTGTCGATGTTTTCAAGAATTGAAGGAAAATTGTCAAGTGTAAATCAACTTGAAAAACAAGCAGAGGAGCAAATTGGCAAACTTGATTCAATTTTGGAAGAAAAAAAGAAAAGTTATAATGTGAGAGATTTGCAAAAAACTTTGGATAGTTACAACAACAATGTTCAAAAAGTTAGCGAATTTATCAACAAGGATGTTGCAGACAAATTGGAACAAAATCATCAAAAACTTGAAGAGATAAAAACAAAAAATGAATCTTTTTCAAAACTTATGAATGATGAAAGTGCAAACATTGAAACGCTGGTGTCAACATTTCAAAGTTCAAATGAACTGTTGAAAAAAGTTGTCGAAAATCAAGACGTGAATGAAACATACATTTTTGAAATTTTGGACAAATGGGCTGATTCAAGAAAAGTAAAAATTAAAAAATAGGCAAAATAATCGTGATAGAAAGTGAAATTGAAAAAAAACTTTATGATGCAGTAAAATGCGACAATGTCAAATCGTTTAGAGAAATTGTGGAGCAAGACTTCAAATTTCTTACGCTTTGCTATGGCAGATTTCCAATTTTGTCATTGTGCTATTTGTTTGACAGTCAAAAAATTGTAAGAGAATATGAAGCAAAACTTATGAATATAAACAAATTCAATTTTGTTTCTGAGCCTATCGATTGCTACAAAATTTTCAAGCAAAATGCCAAAAGATGTTTGAGATTTTATGTTGGCAATGGTCAAAAAATTGTCATGCCATTGGAAATGCTTGCAATTTTGAATGATTCGGAGCATTTGGAAAAGGTGTATTCCAACTCATCAAAAAGTGGTCAAACCGTAACGCTGATTACAAAAATATTTTCAATGCTACATCACCGAGATGTCTCGCAAGAGGGTGGAAAAATCAAAATTGGAAAAGGAAAAATTTCCAAATTGCAAATTGCTTTGGTTTCGATTTTTTCATTTGTAGCAATTTTTGCGATATGTTTTTCAAGTGCCATTTTTGCAACATCATCAAACATTTTTGGTGGAAATGCTCTCATATCAAATTTGCCAACAAAAATTTTTAGTGAAAATCAATTTTTAGAAGCCGTTGCAAAAGAGTCTGGAAATTTTGTTTTGAGTCAAGATATATCTCTTTCAAATTTTTCAACTGTCGATTCTTCATCAATTTCTGTTGATGGCAATGGACACACAATAACATTGGAAAAAGTCCCAAGTGTGCCACTTTTCAATTTGTTTAAAGGAACAATTCAAAATGTAAATTTCGTTGTCGACAACAAAGAAATCACCATTGAAGACAATTTTTGTTTGATTGCCAAATATAATTATGGAACAATCAGCCAAGTGAATTTTGATTTCAAAGCAAACATTGTTGAAAACACTGATAAGTCAGATTTATATTCTTCTCTCTATTGCTATGCAAATGTAGGACTGATTATAAATTGCAATGCAAAAGTTGAAATGAATTTTGATGGTGATGGCGATGGAAACACCTATTTTACTGTTTTTGCGACAGCCAACAATGGCACAATGACAAACTGTGTAGTTGGTGAAAAGTCTTCGATAAAATGCGACACGGTTGACGTTTCAGCAATCGCAACAGAAAATTTGGTTGAAGGCAAAATGAATTCATGTCAAAACTATGCAGACATAATTCAAAAATCAAACAAAGATGGTTGGTCGCCAAATGTTGCAGGCATTGTTGTTTCAAACAGTGGAAAACTCAACTCGTGCAAAAACTATGGAGCACTGTCTGCAATTTCAACGGCAAACACTCAAAATATATTGTCTGTTTCAACGGGTGGCATTGCAGTTTCAAATTTGTTGACAATTGAAAATTGCATCAATGAAGGCAAAATTGTTGCACAAGCAACTTTTGTCAATGGCGCTTGCAAGGTCTATGCAGGTGGTGTTGTTGTAACAAATAGTGGTGGAACAATTTTGAAATGCAAAAATAGCGCCGACATATCGGCAATTTCAAACATATGGCATATCTATGCAGGTGGAATTTGTGCTTTGAGTCAATTCAATGAATCAGTCTCGCCAATGATTGACAACTGTGGCAGTTTTGGAAAAATTGAAGTTGCAACAAAAATGGATGAGAAAATTTATGCAATGGCTGGAAGCATTGCAGGGCTTGCAAACGGAAACATAAAAAATTGTTTTGCTTCAATGACTTTTATTTCGCAAAACGGAGAGTCATTGTTTGGTGGAATTGTTGGTGTAAAATCAATCAAAAGCGTTTTGATTGGCAGTGCAACAAATTTGCTTAACAATCACTATGTTTCAAATTCACAAACATTGTATGGAGCAGGAGGCTTGCTTTCATATGAAATTGTCGATGGCAAAATTGTTGAAAATTTGATTGGCACAACCGAATCAAACTTGGGCGAGGCAAATTTAGGCTGTTCAACGGTGAAATCATTTGAAGATTTGGAAAAATTGGAGGTGTTTTGGAAATGAAAAAAGAAAAATTTTTATTTTCGCTTTCAATTGAAACAATCTTGGTTGGAATTTTAGATTTGATTTTTACATTTTATGCCATTGCACAATATGTGTTGGTTTCAGGTGGACAAAAACTTATGCCATCTTCATTTTGGAGTTTTTGTGTGGCTGTGATTGTTTTGAATTGCATTTTGCTGGTCACATGTGTGCTATATTTGATTTTTAGAAAAAAATGATAAAAATTTAAATCATCAAAAAATGATGACAAATAAGAATTAGCAATATAAATAATAATAACTAATTATTAGCAGATGAAATATTTGAAACAAATAATAGATAGTGAGTGATATTATAATAAACAAAGATAGATTTTCTAAGAAAACAAGGATATAGAAATATAAAAAAGATAAATAAAAAATTAAAATTACGATAAAAAATGATGGGAATTATTATGGAAAAGACGCAACTTGAATTGGCGAGAAAAAACACAGCCACAATTTTGAGAGAAAAAGGAATTGATGTCAGCGAAGAAAATTTGGACATTGAAACCTTTCATTTTTTGTTGGCAAAAAAATTTGAAAAAGAAGTTGGCGTTTTCTGCAATTTGTTTGAAGATGAAGAAGATGAAAAGGCAATCAAAAAACTTGCAGACATTGAAGAATTGTTGTTGACATTGGTCAAAGAGATTGGTGTTGAAGAAAGTGATTTTCAAAGAATAAGACATTCATTGAACGAAAAATTCGGCAATTATGATGCCAAAAACGCAATCAAATTGAATCTTGACATAAACTGAATCGCTCATTGCTTTTGTGCTTGCTAAATTCAATAGATATGGATATAATCAACTTGAAACGATGCAAATCATTTTGTGATTGCAAATTTTTTTTTTGGGGGGGGGTAATTCATGAATGTGCAAAAGAAAAAAATGGTGAAAGAAGAAACATTCAATTTTTTTGGAAATCTGTTGGGCAGTTTTTTGCTGGCTTTGTCTTTGCATGTTTTTACAATTCCTGCAAAATTTGCTCCTGGTGGGGTGTCAGGCTTGGCATCACTGATTCAAATTGTGTCAGGCTTTTCTGCAAGTTATTCTTTGTTGATTTTCAATGTGCCTTTGGTTGTGTTGTCTTTCATTTTTTTGTCAAAAAAATTTGCAGTCAAAACAACTTTTTCAATTTTGATGTCATCGCTTTTTTTGAAAATTTTTGAATGGGTAAACTTTTTTCAATTCAAAGAACAGGGTAGTTTGATTTTAAGTGCCATTGCAGGCGGACTGATTTCTGGCATTGCCATTGGAATTCTCATCAGAACAGGTGCTAGTTCGGGTGGAACAGACATCATAAGTTTGCTTGTTCAAAAAAAGCATTCATCGTTGTCAATTTCTTGGTTTGTTTTTGCAATGAATTTGTTTGTTGTTTTGCTTGGTGGAATTTTGTATAGAACAGTTTTAAAAATGGATGCAAATTCAATCATAAACATATTGCTGTTTTCAATGGTAGAAATTTTTATGTCATCAAAAGCGATGGACATAATTTTGAACGGAATAAATTCGGCAGTTAAATTTGAAATCATCACCAGCAAACCAAGTGAAATTGGTGATGCTATTGTCAAAAGACTTGGCAGAGGTGCAACCATTGTCGAAACAAAAGGAGCATACACAAATTCAACAAATGCTGATGTGATTTGTGTTGTAACTCGCCATCAAGTTTCTGAACTAAGAAAACTTTTGAAAGAAATTGACCCTAATGCGTTTGCATTTGCAATGAACACAAGGGAAGTCTTGGGCAATGGATTTAGAAAACAAACATAAATAAATTTAGTTTAATAACAAATTTAAAATAAAATTAGGGCAGTAACTAGATTGATTTTTTACAGTGCTAAGTTTTCAACAAAATAACTTATCAATACTTTAATAGATTTATATTTTGCAAATTGAGCAACAAACTATCTTATAAAAGTCCAACACTAAACAAATAACTGAAAAATAACTGAACAACATGCTTAAAACCAAGCCAAACAACATAAACACTAAACAAGTTAACTAATGTGGCGAAAAAAGAAAATAAATTAATATTCAAATATAATGTATATTCTGCATAATATATAGCATATTTAAACTTATAAATGAATAATAATACAAAAATCCT
>CAYPVP010000057.1:0-9489 GCA_964414205.1 uncultured Bacteroidaceae bacterium
TTCATTTCCAATTACATATTCAACTTTCATTTCAAAATCGTTCAGTTTCATGGCCACTCCGTATCATTTTATATTTGTATATAGTTTATAACATATGATTGCAAATTGCAATAAAAAAGAAAATTAGAATTTTGTTTGACACTATTTCACTCTAAAAATCGAAAGTAAACAAATTTTTTGTTCTTTGCTTTTTTAATTTTTTTGTTTGTTTTTTGATTATGATTTTACTGATTGTTTTTGTCGCTTATTTTTCATTATGTTTTTTTGTTTTTTTGTGTGTTGTGCTTTGTGTTGTGCTTTGTGTTGTGCTTTGTGTTGTGCTTTGTGTTGTGCAACAAAAAAGCGTATCAAAACAAAATTCTCATTGTTTTCGACACGCTTTTTTCATTGCAAATTACAATTCTAAAAATAATAAAATTAGTTTTAAATTTAAATTTGCTTTTTACATTTGGTTTTTGTTTGGTTATTAAATTTTCATTCTACATTTGATGTTTACAAATTGGTGTATTGTGTTGAATAGTCATCAAACTTGTTGCCATCAACATCACATGCAACATTTTCAATTTTTTGATTTTCATCTTTGCTTTCAACTTCCAATTTTGCAACTGAAACTTCATACGCAATTCGTTGTTCCAAAGTTCCGTCATCAAGCAACTTGTTGTATTCTCTGCTTTGAATTCTTCCACTGAGTGAAATTTTTTCACCAACATTGAATCCACCCGAAAATCTTGCACTTCTTCCCCAAGCAATACAAGGAATGTAGTCTGATTTGTTGTAGGCACGATTGACAGCAACCAACATGTCGCAAATTTCTCTTTTGAACGGCGTAGTTCTGTAAATTGGAGGTTTGCAAACAAAACCTGAAAGTTCGATTGTGTTAGGATTTTTTTCTTCATCAAAATCCATAATTTCTCTGACAAAGACTCTCAAAACAAGACGACTTTTGCCATTTTCCACTTTGTTGTAACTTCTGAATTGTCCATTGATTGCAATCATTTCTCCAACAGCAGCAGGACTTTCGGCAAGCAAACGCTCTGAAACCGTCAATGGAATTTCATCAATTTGTTCTGAAAGTCGTTTCACTGCAAGCATCATCTCATAAAATCCTTCCCCAAGAACTTCGTGAGAGAACACTGGTTCGCTGACAATTTTTCCAGCAAGGTACACTTTGTTGTTCAACAGTTGTTCATAATTCATATTCTTTCTCCCTTATCAAACGCCTTTGGCGTGTTGTATCCCATTGCTATCCGTCGTAAAGTCTTTTGTCAACACCATGTCGGATAGTTTTACAAAAGAAAATCCTAACCCCTTCAACCCTTCCAAAACAATTGGCAAAGCGTTCAACACATTTTCCGAATTGTTGTGAAACAAAATTATGTCACCACTTTTTGCTTTTGGAAGCACCCTGTCGGCAATTTGTCGAGCAGAAAGTCCTTTCCAATCAAGCGTGTCAATGCTCCATTGAACAGGAATCAGCCCAAGACTGCTGACAGTGTCAATCAATCGGTTGTTGTAGTCTCCATATGGAGGTCTGAAATATTTCGGAGTTTTCCCAGTTATTTTTTCTACTTGTTTGTTTACAACAGCAATTTCATTTTCAATTTCTTGTTCATTAAGTCCACTCATTTTCAAATGGTTGTTGCTGTGGTTTCCTATGTCAAACCCTGCTTCGGCAATTTTTTTTGTTTCTTCTGGAAATTTGTCGAGCCAAAACCCCACCAAAAAAAATGTTCCAACTGCATTGTATTCTTTCATAATGTCCAAAATTCCCAATGTTTTGTCTGCACCCCATGCTGCATCAAAAGTCAAAGCAACAACTTTTTTGTCAGTGTCGACACCATAGATTGGAGTTTTTCTGGTTGATTCTCCAAAAAAAACAGGAGATGCTCCACCAAAAAAAGTGCCAACGCTAAAAACGATAAATGTCAACAACAATGCAAAACTTGCAATCAACTCTTTTCTTTTCACAACCCAAAACATTCAACACCTCAATTATAAATGCAACTTCTTGCATATCCAAGACAATTATTTGTCGAAATAACACTAAAATTGTCGATAGCAATTTCTCTTTTCAAAAAAATATATTCAATTTGCTGATGCAATATGCAATTTAAAATTTTCTTTTCTTGACTTTCAATTCAAATACTGCTATAAATTCAATTATGAAAACCACAACAAAACAAACCAAAAAACTCAGTCCTCAAACCAAAAAGAACTTGATGATTAGTGCTGAATTCTTTTCATTTTTGTTTTCAACAATTTTTTTACTCTCATCATTGCTTTTTTTCTCATATTGCATTGCTTTGACAGTTGCAACATCTTCTGTCATGGTTTTTTTCACATCTTTTGGCATCTCAATTTTTCCACTTGCTTTTTCTTGCTTCCTTTTTATTTATGGAAAAAAAATCTACAATCAACTAAAAAACAAAAATTCAAAAATTGAGAATACAAGTCCTCATGAAAAGAAACCACAAAAAAGCATATTTGAAATCGTAGCATATTCTATTTTAGGCTTGGCTACACTTTCAATTTTGGTTTCAGCATGTTTGGGAAGCACTGAAAAAACAAAATGGCAAGTGGCAACAATGAATTTTGTTGCCGAAAATGGATATTACACAGAAGATAAAAATCAAATTTTGCACTTTGACAACATTGAAACCATCAACATTGAAACAAAAGACAAAACTGTTTTTGTTGTTTACAATGACGTTCCATTTTTCCAAATTCAATATGTGAACAAATTCAACAATCAAATTGCAATCACTCAAATTCAAAAATCTTTGACAATAAAAGAAAACACCTCTCCAAAAAAGAATGAGGCGTTGGACAACATGTTGTTTTTCATTTTTTCAGAAAATGAACGGAGCAAACAAATTATTCTTACAATTCCAACAAATTTGAAAGGCTCTGTCACCATTTCTGGAAACAAAATAATATATACAAAATGATTTAAAAATTTTTAATTTTTTGACTGTTGAAAAAATATTGCATTTGACTTTTATTGTTTTGATATATCCAAAAATTTGAAATAAATTTGACAATATATTTGTTTGAAACAACAATCAACAAATGATTGAAACTTTGTCAACAAAAAATGCTAAAACCAATGAAAGCACAACAAAAATCGTAGACACCAAAAGTGATGCTATGATTTTTTTTCTTTTTTCAACAAAAACAAATCTTGAATTTAGCACCAACACAAAATAGTATGCAACAGCAAAAACGCCCAAAGAAGAAGTTGAGATGCTTGAAATTTGAAGTTGCCCCACTGCCATCACAATGGCTTTTAAAGGTGCAAACAAAAAATCAAAGACAATCAATATGCTTGGAATGTTGAAAACCAAAGCAACAAAAGAAAAAATCAAACTGCAAATATAAATTATTGAAACAAAAGGTAGCACCAAAATGTTTGTCAGCAAAAAGAAAATTGGAATTGTTTTGAACACTCCTGCTGAAATTGGAAATGTAAATAAATTTGCACAGATGCTTGTTGAAACTAATTCAGAAAAACTTGTATGTATTTTGTATAATTTCTTTTTGGCATTTTCAATTTTGTTTTGTGGTTGCAAAACTAAAAAATCATTCCTTTTGGGAGCAAGTTTTTTCATGAAAGATTTTGAAAACATCAAAATTCCCAGCACGGCATTGAATGACAACAAAAAACCTAGTTGAAAAATCGAAAGTGGGTTGATTAGCAAAATTATAATTGCCGACAAAGACAATGAAGAAATTGAATCTTGTTTTTTTCCAAAACATTTGGCAATCAAAAAAACTGATGCCATGATGAAAGCACGAGTTATGGAAGGAGTGAAATTGCAAAACAAGGAATAAACAAACAGCAAAGAAATTGTCAAAATCGCCGAAACTTTGTCATTCATTTTCATTTTTTTGAAAACCCAAATTGCAAAGCCTGCCAAAATTGAAACATGCAACCCTGAAACTGCAAAAATGTGGGCAATTCCTGAAATTTTTATGTCATTATAAATTGATTCATTGATTCCGAATTTGTCTCCATATATCAGTGCAATCGAAATGCCTGCTGTGTCTTCACGAGTTTCTGAATAGAAAAAACTTTTCAATTTTAGTTGTGTTCTCAAAATCAAACCAGCATCTTTTTCTTGAATTTTTTCTACACTCGACGACAAGACTTGAAATTTTGTTTTTGAAAAATAATTTTTGGCAAAATAGCCATCAAAAAGTTTAAAATCAAAAGTGGAAATGTTTCCATTCAATTTTATTTTGTCCCCTGCATTAAAATCTAAAATGTCTGATGTTGAAAGAAAAATTTTTGCCCTGCCAGAAAAGTTTTTGTTGTCAACTGAAATTTTGTTCAACCAAAATTCGGCGACATTGTTTTCAACAATAATTTCACTGTCCACCTCTCCACAAACTTCAACATTGTTTTGGTTGAGAACATTTTGATTGTAAACAAATTGCGTAGTCACCATCGAAACCATGCCAATCAAAATCAGCAAAGAATAGACAAAAAACTTTTTCCCTTTTTTGAACAACAAAAAAGCAGTCGTTGTCAAAAACAAAACAACTGCAAAAACAATACGCACTCCTAGTGGCGTATATGTCAGTCCTGCTCCAAGCAAAATCCCCAATATCAAGCAAACAGCAAGAAAAGAAAGTGGTCTAAAATTGACCACTCGCCTCATTTTTGGCACTCGCCTGTCACAACAATGTCAACACCAAGCCCCAAAATGTTTTCAACAATGACATCTCCAATTTTTGAATCAGAACATGCTTTTGATTCTTTCAAGGCATTCAAAACATCAAATATTTTTGATTTTGGGACAACATTTGATGTTTTGACAGAAACTGGACGCCCAGTTTCTGTTTTGACAAGAGAAGTCACAATTCTCATTGGACTTTTCATCTCTTGAATTCCGTACAATTCTCCACGCTTGCAAGTGTTTCCTGAAACCACAAAATCAAGCCCGTTTTCAATGATTTCAAGATTGCACCCCATTGGACACATTATGCAAGTCTTAAAAGTTTTTTCCATAGTATAAATTTCCTCTAAACCAAACGCAAAGTTATATCACTGTCAATTTTAGATTTGTCAAGTTCGACATTTCCCATTTCGCCTGGTGCTAAAATCATAAATTTTTTGCTGTAAACAACATTGTTGCCAATCAAAACTTCAAGTTTTTTGTTTTTGAACACATTTCCAACTCTAAAAAAGATTTTGACTTTTCCTTCACCTGAATGCACTTTTTGTGGAAGGCAATATCTGACTCCATCTTTTGCAATTGTTTGAAATGTTTTTCCACCATCTAGCATTTCTTTTGCATTTTCACTTGCCGACTTTCCTGCAATTTCAGCCTCCATGCTCACATTGTCAACCAAGTCATGAACATGCAAAACATTTCCAGCAGCAAAAATGCCATCAATGGTTGTTTGTCTAAATTCATCGACAACAGCACCTGATGTAACAGTTGAAAATTCAATTCCCAAATTTGAAACCAAATCGTTTTCAGGAATCAAGCCTACTGACAAAAGCAAAGTGTCACATTCAACAAATTTTTCTTCCTCCAAAATTGGGCGATTGTTGTCATCAACTGGCGCATAATAAAGTCCAGTCATTCTAGTTTTGCCTTCAATTCTTGTTATAGTATGTTTCAATTTCAAAGGAATTCCAAAATCATCCAAACATTGAACAATGTTTCTTTTGAGTCCTGATGAGAAAGGAGCAAGTTCCAAAACCATTTCAACTTTTGCACCTTCAAAAGTCATTCGGCGTGCCATAATCAAACCAATGTCGCCACTGCCCAAAATGACAATCTTTTTTCCAACAAGTTTTCCTTCTGCATTGCTCAGTTTTTGAGCCATGCCTGCTGTATAAACTCCTGCTGGGCGTGAACCTGCAAGGCAGATTGCACCTGCTGTTCGCTCTCTGCAACCCATGGCAAGAACAACTGATTTTGCTTCGATTTCAACAAGTCCTTCACTAGGCGACAATGCCACAATTTTTTTGTCTTCTGTGAGCGACAAAACCATTGCTTCCAAAAAAACTTGTATGTCTGTTTCCAAAACTTTTTTGGCAAAGCGCATTGCATATTCTGGTCCTGTCAATTCTTCTTTGAAATAGTGCAAGCCAAAACCATTGTGTATGCATTGGTTCAAAATTCCACCAAGTCGTGAGTCACGCTCCAAAATTGCAACAGAGCATCCATTCTCTTTTGCCTTTAAAGCAGCAGCCATTCCAGCAGGTCCACCACCAATGACAGCAACATCAAATTTCATCATTTTTGAACCTCCTTTATGTCACAAACAGCAATCTCACTGTTTTGTCCACCTTTTTTGATTTTGTCGATTGGCAAATTCAGTTCACGTGACAAAATTTGCAAAACTCTTGTTGCACAAAAGCCACCTTGACATCTTCCCATTCCTGCACGAGTTCTGCGTTTTACTGCATCAACAGTCGTTGCTGGCAAAGGACTGTTGATTGCATTGACAATTTCTGCTTCCGTAACTTTTTCACAGCGACAAACAATTCTTCCCCACTTTTTGTCATTGAGAGCCAACGATTTGAGTTCTTCAAAAGGAAGGTCTTTCAATCGTTTGTGTCTTGGCATTTCCACAACATATTTTTTCTTTTCTGAAAGTTGAATGCAAGTTGCAACAAGATTTTTGACCTCAACTGCAATCGCTGGTGCTGATGTCAGTCCAGGAGAACAAATTCCTGCCGTTATGATGTAGTTTTGATTGATTTGTGATTTTTTTATGACAAAATCGTTTCCAATTCCTGCCCTAACTCCTGCATAAAGTCTGATGACTTTGCGATAATTCGGAATTTTGTAACTTTTTGCAACTTGGCTTCTGATTTGGTCAAGCCCTTCCAATGTAACTGCCGTGTCGTCAACCTTTGTCAAAATTGAAGTTGGTCCATAAATTACATTGCCATCGGCTGTTGGAGCAACCAAAATGCCTTTTCCTGCTGGTGTTGGCAATGGAAAAATGACTGTTGAAACCTTTTGACTTTCGGTTTGGTCCAAAACAAAATAGTCGCCTCTGCGAAATTCTATTTCGTAGTGTTCATCTCCAATCATTGCATTGATTTCACTTGCATGAGCGCCTGCACAGTTGACCAAAACCAAGCAGTCAAATTCATCAGTTTTTGTTTTCACTGTGTAACCATTTTCATTTTTCAAAATTGCTACAACTTCTTGTTCAAGTTTGATGTCGGCACCATTTGTAATTGCACGGTCAGCATAGGCAATGGTCAATTTGTATGGAGAAACAACTCCTGCTGTTGGAGCATAAAGCGACCAGCAAATGTCATCAGACACGTTTGGTTCAACTTCAAGAGTTTTTTCTCTGTTTAAAATTTCAACTTCAACACCGTTTTGCACACCTTTTTCATAAAGATGTTTGATTTGGTCATATTGGTTTTCAAAGCCAACAACCAAACTGTGTGTTTCTTTGAAAGGCACATCAAGTTCCGATGCGACCTGTTTCATCATTTTGTTTCCCAAAACATTGAATTTTGCTTTCAACGAGTTTGGTTCGCAATCATATCCAGCATGAACAATTCCACTGTTTGCACGAGAAGCACCATCTGCTACATCATCTGCTTTTTCAAGCAACAATGCAGAGATTTCAAATTTTGCCAGTTGGTCAAGAACAGCGCATCCAACAACGCCACCACCAACTACAATGCAATCATATTTCATAATGTCTCCTAAAATCAAAAATTCAGCATTGATGCTGAACTTTGAATCAACCTATTTTTTGCCATATTTTTTTTTGTATGCGTGAATGTTATCTTTTATAATAAGTTCGGCGAACTGTCTATCTTTGACTTGGAACACTGTCGTATCCTTGCCTTCAAGTTGTTTGTAAACTTTGAAAAAGTGAGAAATTTCATCCATTATGTGTGGAGGCAAATCTTCAATTTCCTTATAGATGTTCCAAGTTGGGTCTTTGAAAGGAATTGCAATGATTTTGTAGTCCATATCGCCACCATCTTGCATCATGACAACACCGATTGGATAGCATCTGACAATTGCAAGAGAAACAATTGGTTCACTGCACAGCACCAAAACGTCAAGTGGGTCATCATCATCAGAATAGGTCAAAGGAATAAACCCATAGTTTGCTGGATAGTGTGTTGAAGTGTAAAGAACTCTGTCCAAAATCAAAGAGCCAGATTCCTTGTCCAATTCATATTTGTTTTTGCTTCCTTTTGAAATTTCTATGACAGCCACAAAATCAGTGGGTGTGATTCTCGCAGGGTCCATATCGTGCCAAATGCATGCCATAATAAACTCTCCTTAATGTTGTTGTTTAATGATAGCACCAATAAAAAATTTAGTCAATGCAAAAGAAAAAAAGCAATCAAAATAATCTTGTTTTGATTGCCTTTTTTCTTTTTATGTCATCTGGTTGTGTCGCAAAATTGAAAAACTAAACATCGTCAAAAAATTTTGTTTTCTATTTTCAAAACAGTCTACATTCTCTTTACAATAGCATCAAAAAATTCTTCTGTGTTCAATGCTTTGACAACTACACCATCTTTTGCAAACAAACCAACAAGGTCTTTTGTCATTTCGCCTTCTTCTATTGTTTGAATGACTGCTTTTTCAAGTTTGTCAGCAAAAGCACAAAGTTCTGGAAGATTGTCAAGTTCGCCACGCTTTTTAAATGCACCTGTCCAAGCAAAAATTGTTGCAACAGGGTTTGTTGATGTTTTTTCACCTTTCAAATGTTTGTAGAAATGGCGTGTGACTGTTCCGTGTGCTGCTTCATATTCAAAATTTCCGTCAGGCGACACCAAAACCGATGTCATCATTGCAAGCGAGCCAAAAGCAGTTGCAACCATGTCAGAAAGAACGTCACCATCGTAGTTTTTCAATGCCCAAATCATTCCACCATTGCTACGCATGACACGAGCAACAGCATCATCAATCAAGGTGTAGAAATATTCAATTCCATTTTTTTCAAATTCAGTTTTGAATTCATTGTCATAGATTTCTTGAAAAACATCTTTGAAACGGTGGTCATATGTTTTTGAAATTGTATCTTTTGTTGAAAACCACAAATCTCTTTTTTGTGAAAGTGCATAGTTGAAGCAACTTCTTGCAAAACTTGTGATGCTTTTGTCGGTGTTGTATTGTTCCAAAACAATGCCATCTCCATCAACAAAATCAAAAAGTTCTTGTTTTCTGCTTCCGTTTTTGCCTTCCAAAAGCAAAAATGCTTTGTCGCCCTTTTCAGCCCTTGCTTCGGTGTCACGATAGACATCACCATAGGCATGACGAGCGATTGTGATTGGAGATGTCCAACTTGGAACAAGTGGAGTTATGCCATCAACAAGCACTGGTGCACGAAAAACTGTTCCGTCCAAAATTGCACGAATTGTTCCGTTTGGGCTTTTCCACATTTTTGACAAATTGTATTCTTCAACTCTTTGTGCATTTGGAGTGATTGTTGCACATTTGACTGCCACTCCATATTTTTTGTTTGCATTTGCTGCATCAA
>CAYPVP010000058.1:0-9050 GCA_964414205.1 uncultured Bacteroidaceae bacterium
GGAATTTTGAACGTCTATAACTTCTCTAATATTATTTGTTTCAAGATATTTAGCTACTGATACCAATTCAATGTCTGAAATAATGTCATCTTTAATTTTTATTCCATTATTAGTAAGCAAGACAGCTTTACAATCAAATTCATTAAATGAATTTAAATTATAGTACATTTTATTTAACCAATCTTTATTTATTACTACATTTATGGTAATATTACCTTTTTCTTTGCTTTTAACTTGATAAAATGTGATTAACGGTTTATCGTCAACCTGTTTCTCTACCATTACAATATCATCTAGGTAATCCATTAATATAACAAAATCTTTTTTAGATTGAGCTGTTTGTAGCACTAATTCAATAGCACATGCCAATTGAAACTGATACCTATTATACGTATCACTTCCACTTTCTTCTCTAGGCGTAGTAATCATAAATTTTTCTTCTATAGTCATAAATATTTACCTTTCTTTTATTATATACGTTGACATAGCAATGATGCAATCTAGCAAATCATCATTTATTATTTTTAATTTCACCTTCGCCACCTGTCATTGAAAAAAGTGAGCCATTTGCAAGCGCCATTCCAATTTTTCCGTTTGTGCTCAAATGGGAAATCATGTGTTGCAACCATGCAAAGTTTGCATTTCCATCAGGCGAAATGCCAAATTTTCATCTTGCATCATTTTGCAAAAGATCAGCACTCCATTTGCTGATGTTGAATGGTGGGTTTGCCATGACAAATCTGTTTTCAACGTTGGGTGACAGTTATTGAAAAATGTGTCAGCATTAATCTTGCCCAAATCGGCATCACTTCCTCTGATCGCCAAGTTCATCATTGCAAGTTTCCATGTTATTGGGTTGCTGTATTACAATAAAGGGCAATATTCGCTTGCATCAAGGTTGCCCCTAAGCACACATGCTGCATCCCAAATTTGTTTTTCAAAACCTATGTTTGCATTGTTTTTTTCTTTTGTAATTGATGCCATTTGTTTTTTCTCCAATTTTATTCTCGTATTTTTTATTTTAACATTTTTCAACACTAAATTCAATGATATATATTGTTTGAAATAAATATAAAACCTATTCTATCTTTGATTTCCAATTTCGATTTGCCGTTTAAACTCTACATCATTTTCAAACACACTACACACAAATTTTTTTTTTGTATATTTACTTGCAAACTTTATTATGATAAACTGAACAATGTTATGAGCCTATATATTGTCCATAAATTTCACACTGAATATATAATATTGAAAAGTTGAAAATGCTTTACGAAATCCAATAAATTTCAAGCAAAAGTAAAATCTTTTTACAAAGGGGTACGAATTTTGAAAGACTTAAAACATTTGATTTATTTTGAGAATTTGCTTCAAATCGCAAACAATGAACTTGTCGAACAAGCCACCAAGTCAGGTCGGCTTGCACTTGGCTACACATGCTACTATGTTCCAGAAGTTTTGTTAAACCTTGACAACTGTTTCAGCACCAAACTTCGAGCGCCGAACACAGGTTCAATGGACATCTCAACCTACTATTTGTCAAACTTTTTGTGTGGATACACAAAAGCGTTGTTGGAAAGAGCGATTGAAGGTGGATACAACCATTTGAGCGCACTGCTTTCAAGCGAAACTTGCACAGAAATGAACAGATGTGCCGAACATTTTGAACTTTTGAAATTGAATCAAAACAAAGATTTTTTTGTGTCGTTCATTGATTCGCCATTCAAAGTTTCTGAAAACGCAGTGGCGCATTATACCCAACAAATCAAAGAGCAACTGCTTGAAAAATTGAACACTGTTTTGGGGGTTGACACTTCTCGTGAAGCAATTTTGAAAGCCTTGAAGTTGCACAATGAAGTTTGCGACATAATCACTGAAATTGGAGAATTTAGAAAAGAAGAACGCCCAAGACTGACCGGAACAGAGTTCCACATTTTGAATTTGGTGAGTTATGTTTGTCCAAAAGATTTGATTGTTGAAAAACTTAGAGAAACACTTGAAGAAATCAAAACACGAGAACCTGATGACAAAAAGGCAAGATGTCGCTTGGTTGTGGTTGGTTCAGAAATTGACGACCCTGAATTCAGTTCGCTTGTTGAAAATTGTGGTGCAACGATTGTTGCTGACAGATATTGTTTTGGCTCGTTGCCAGGAAGACTTCGTGTTGACATTGATGAAACAAAAGAAGACTTGGTTGAAGAAATTGCAAAGCACTATCTAAACTCCAATCAATGCCCACGATTTATGAACAGAGAAAAGGTTGAAGGCAGAAAGGAATATGTCCGTGACCTTGTGCATGAATTCAATGCCGATGGCGTGATTTATGAGCAACTCAAATTTTGCGAATATTGGGGATATGAGCGTGCACTGGCAAGTTATATCATGACAGAAGAATATGGCATTCCTTCAATCGCCATTGACAGACAATATACAGCAAGTGGCACAGGGCAGTTGCGAACAAGGGTTCAAGCATTCATTGAAAGCCTCGAAATCAAAGCCATCAAGAAAAAATTGGAGGAAAATCAAAAATGAAAAATCTTGCAAATTTGAGAAAAGACAAAACTGGAATTTTCAAACATCGTGAATGGCGAGGTTTCAAAGATACATTCTATGACTTTGGCAGATGGCTTATCACATGGAAAGACTTGATAAAATTTGTTGGCAAGTCCCCAATCAAAGTTGTCAAAGCCCTCAAATCCTATCGCTGGATGGCATCATATTTGACAACACCTGCATTTGTTGACCGTGCAACGTCAGGAATGCGTGACACAGAACTGAGAGCAACACACCTTCACTACAATGCGATTGTAAAAAAACTCACCGACATTTTGACAGCGAGTTTTCGTGCTGACCGAAATTTGAGCAAAAACGCAAAAGGAAACGACAAAATCATTTATGTTGACGAGTTGATTCCACCACAACTTTTCAAAGGCTTCAAAAATCTTAGAGCAATTCCAGCACAAGCAGCGCCAATTTTTACAACTTCAATGGTTGACCAACAAATTCCGAAATATTATCTTGATGCAATCGAATCGTTTGGCGTGCCTGCCGATGTTTGCCCACTGCCATCAGCAGAAGCAGGAGTCGCTGCACTCAACGAATATCCACTGATTGGCAAATGCTTCATTTCTTGCAACATGCCATGTGATGGTTCAATCATGACATCATCTTTTCAAGACAGACGCTTCAAATTGCCAACATTTCCACTTGGAATTCCGTTGAGATACAATCGTGACAGCGTGCAACAGTTTTCAGTTCAAGAATTGAAAGACTGCATTGCCTTTATCGAGAACCAAACGGGCGAAAAATATGACTATGACGAATTGAAAAAATGTTGTGAAATTTTCAACAGACAAAATGAACTTGAACTTGAAAAATGGAAGTTGAACACAACGGACTATCCACAAGTTGTCGGCTCAACATTGTGGATTTATCGTTTGTTCTACTATCAATCGGCTGCCGGAACTGACAAATGGATTGTCAAAACTGATGAAAAAGTCAACAAACTCATCATGAAAGCCTATGAAAACAAAATTCCTGTGCGAAAAGACATTAGACACAGAGCAATCATATGGTCATGTCCTGCAAACTACTACACTGATTTTCCTGTTTGGCTTGAAAATTGCTGGGGAATTGTGGGGCTGATGGACATGGAAACATCAACATCAACAATCATGATTGACACGTCATCTCCTGACAGCATGCTCCAAGGCATTGCAACAACCTATCAACGAGCAGTCATGAGAAAGCATACAAAAGGTGGCTATGCAAATGTTCTTGATGAACTTTGGAGAGTTGTGAAAGAATATGATGCTGACATGGTTTTGATGTATGACCAAATTTCGTGCAAAGGCATGGACGGTCTGAATGCCATGTTTGAGGAACAAGCAAGAGAAAGAGGCATAAAACTGATGTGGGTGCAACAAGACTTGCTTGACCCAACCACAATTTCAAGACGAGATATGAGAGAGCAAGTCAACAAATATATGACTGCTGTTTTGAATGAAAAACCACTTGATGAATCATTGCTAGATTTTGATGACAGCCTTTCATGGTGACATCAAACACAAAAGGAAATTGCAAAAAATAAAATGCCAAAATTTTTGACACGATATTGAAAATGTTGGCATCAAAATTACCAAAATTTTGTTAAAACATATTGAAAACGCATTTCCACAAAATTGACAAAAACAAATTTTGTAAACAGCAAAGATAATGTTTGGCAAAAAATATATCAAAAATTCCAACCTCAATCACAATCGATTTGAAGTTGGAATTTTTTTGTTCTAATTTTTTAGTTAAATTACTATTCTAATTTTTGTTCTATTTTTTCTAGTTTCAAAATCTTTTTTCAACTTTAATTACAAATCATACATTGAATTGTTTATTTCAATTTCTGTTCTATAAATTTTGGTTTCAGAATCTTCTTTAATCTTTAATTTAAAAACCTAGATAAAATTGCTTATTCTAATTTTGTGATAGGTTTATTTTTTTTAGTTATCTTGTTTATGCTTTTGACAGATATCTTTGCAAAAAGTATCAAATTTGACAAAAATTGCCATTTTATGTAGAATTAACATAGGGATATGTTTTTTAAATAAAAAACAAAGTAGAGGAATTATTATGAAAAAATTATACAAAAGCAAACTTTTTACTTATGCGTGTTTATTCATTTTGGCTATTGCAATTTTCAGCATTCCAATGACTGACTTGACAAAACACATTGAAACAACCGATTCAAATTTTGAAAGCAATTCTAATGTTGCCAACATTCAAGCACTAGACGGCACTCTTCAAAGTTCAACCACCTTCTACACCGAAGACAAACCATACACAATCAAAACTCCACAAGAATGGAATGCTTTTGCAAAGTTGGTGAATGATGGAAATAGTTTTGAAAACCAATATGTAGCATTGATTGACAATATTTACTTTGACCTTGTAGATTTAGTTTCTGCTGGGACACTTTCAAACCCTTTTATGGGGAATTTTTGTGGCTTTGGCTACACAATTTACAACATTAGCAAAAAAATTCCTCGTGTCAGCACAAGCAAAAACACGGAAGACAATTTTGGTTTGTTTGGAGTCATCAGAAACGCTTCGATTTCGCAAATAATAATTCATGGTTTCGACTTGATTTCAAACATGGTTGCAGGATGCCTTGTTGGAAGAGCCGAAGGGAATTGTAAAATTTCAAGCATCTCAATTTCCGCGGTTTCCTTACAACACAATTCACTTGCACAAGTCTGGGATCCGAATGAACGTGTATCTCTTCGTATTTCATTTATTTGTGGCTATGCTTTGCCTGAAACAGGACAAGCAAATGGTTCGCTGACAATTGATGATGTTCACATTTTCAACAGTTCGATTAAATCAGGATATAGAGTAGGCAATATGGTCATACCTCAAGATGTTGGTGGAATCGTTGGCAAATCTCAAGATGTAAATTTGACAATTGCAAACACCTATTCTTCTGGTTCAGTTGTTTCATTCGTTGACAAAAACATCAGATATTTGGGAGGTCTTGTTGGATATACAGACGGAACAAACACAACAACAAAAATTCTCAATTCGCAAATAAATGCAAGGGTAGGAAGTTATGAAAATTTGGGCACCAACACAGCATATCTACATTCCATTGGCGGAATGGTTGGTTATGGAAACAATGTGACCATTTCAAATTGTGCAACATTGACCATGGATGATTGGGCAACATTTACTAGCAGTCCATGCAATATGTTTGTGGCAAATGGCAAAAATGTTTTGATTGAAAACTGTTTTTTCAACAAATGGGCCGCACCTGCTGACAAAAAACCAATTGAAACGGAAGCAATTACACCAACATGGATAAACATTAATGAAGTGTACACAAGCAACAACAATAATGCTATTTCCGCATTGAGCAAGGCAGACTCTTTGCAAAATGAAAATTTTGTAAATTCAGCCACCCAGCCAAACGATAACCAATTTGCAACGACCACTTGGGGAACTGAGAAATATCGCCCAGAGCAAATTGCATTGATGGAAATAGGAAACATCAAAATTTCAAAAAAACAGACTGAAATTTATCAAAACAGCACTGTGCAAGACATCAGAAAATACATTGATTGCGCTGTATATGACACAAATGGCAAAATCATTTCTGAAAAAGCGAATGTAAACAAAGTTGCCATTTTGAACACTGGCACAGAAATTTTGTTTGCCTATGGTGGGAAACAGGCTCGCATAACAAACAACGATTCTGACACCACCAATGATTATGACACCCCCTATATCGTTGGAATGGATGCTTCAATTTCAACAGAATTTTTGCAAAATGGAAAAACACGATATTTGCATTCAGAATACATTTTTTCTACAATAAGAGATTTTTTGAATGTCTATGATGTCTATTCCGATGGTTCAAAAATCAAAAACACAAAATATACACTTTCTAGCACTACAACTGGTGAACACGAAAAGATAGGTTCAAATCAAATTCATATCAGAGCCACCATCAACAATTACACCAAAGATTTATACTTGACCCCACGAAAAGCATTTGAATTTTGCAAAACAGGATACAAAGACAACAGCGTCATGAGGGCTTTTGACACATTAAGTCTTGACACAATCAATGCACAATTCAGTGCAACTCTCTACGACTTTCCAATTGGAACTGGTGGCAAACAAAATGTAATTATTTCAGCCAACAACACAACAATCACACCAAAAAATGCCGATGGCACAAACGGAAAAATTGCTCAAAACAATCTGCGCGCAGGAATGAAAACAGCAGATGTTGTTTGTGAGATAAACGTCAACGGTGCTGTCATCAGTGAAAGAATTGACAATGTT
This sequence comes from uncultured Bacteroidaceae bacterium, assembly GCA_964414205.1. Taxonomy (GTDB): domain Bacteria; phylum Bacillota; class Clostridia; order Christensenellales; family CAG-917; genus STD2-102. The sequence goes on from CAYPVP010000058.1 coordinate 6,838, forward strand.
GACATAAATTTTGGTGGCGTTGAAGTTTCAAAAATCAATTTGCTAAATGCAAAGTACAGTTTGGTTGCACCAAACAACAGATACACCGGCTCGGTGATTGTTCCAAGTTTAAAGGTTGATGTTAGTTATTATCCTTGGTCAGAAGAAATAAAAACTGAAATCATCAACGAATTTTCTGCATGCACTCTATCAAACATCAAATTCTGTGTAGATGCAGGAGAACACTGTTTAGGCATCACTTGGAGAGGTCTGAAAAACATTGAAAACCCATATCATCAAGGATTTTCATTTTTTATCTTGCCACAAATTGTTGATGACCCTCAATTTACAACACAAATTGAATTCACTGGCAAGCAGGTTTTGCCCGAAGTCACAAATCTAAATCAACTTTTTTCATTTGATTGCACAAGTCAGACTGATGCTGGAACCTATCCAATCGTCTTCAACATGACAAACAAAAACTACACTTGGAATGATGGACAAACTTTGCAAAAGAGTTGGGAAATCACCAAAAAAGACATTGATGCGAGCAATTTCAAATGGAAAGCACCTGCATCTTTTGTCTTCAATGATGCCAACCAAACAATTTTGCTTGATGAAGCATCATTGTTGGCAGGAATGTCAATAACGGGCTATGAAGGAAATCAACAAAGTCAAGCAGGCGACTACACTGCAATTTGCAATCTCAATGGTGGAAAAAACTACAACATAACTCGCAATCCACAAACAAGTTGGAAAATTACACCTGCACCAATTTTTGTTTCCGATTTTGTTTGGAGTGATTTTAGTGTCTACAAATATGACAGCAACACAAAAAGTGTAGTCATTCTCTCTGGCTTGCCAAACGGGCTTGTTGTTGACAGATACACAGGCAATTCTGCCACAAACCAAGGCAACTACACTGCAAATGTGTATTTCAAACCAAACAGCAACTATTCCATTGCAGACAACAGTTTTAATTGGTCAATCGGTTTTGGAAATTATGACATGACAAACACTGTGTGGAACTATCAGGACAGTTTCACCTATGATGGACAATTCAAAGAAATCACATTGTCAAATCTTCCATTAGGAGTCACTGCAACCTATGAAAACAACAAATTTGTAGATGCAGGAGAATATCGTGCAATAGCAAAGTTTGCCTATGACACTCAAAACTACAACGCGCCAAGTGTCAAGGCATGCGATTGGAAAATCAACAAAGTTGCCATCACAAAACCATATAAAGATGAAACAAAACGCTATGTCTACAATGCATCACAATATGTTTTAGACTTGCTTAATTTCAAAAATAATTGCTATTCAATCACCAACAACCAAAAAACCAACGCAGGCGAATATGAAGCAATCATCACTTTGAGAAAGAACTACGAATGGAATTGCTCTGATTTAGGGCAAGAAAACAACAGCGATGATTTGAAAATTGGGTGGCAAATTGAACGCGCCAAAATTGCTCTCAATGTCACATTTGAAGATACAATCATTGTTGCCGACGGACTGACACACAGCATATCAATCAACGGTTCATTGCCAAATTTTGTGTTTGTAAACTATGTTGGCAACGAAAAAACAGATGTTGGTGTCTATGATGTGACAGCAAATTTCAATGTTGATGAAAACAACTACTTTCCAATCGAATCACTGCACGCAAAAATGACCATTCGCTATTTGATTTTGAACAACAATGACGATGTCAAAATCAGCACAAAAGAAGGGTTTGACCCAAATTGCAAACTGAACGTCAACTATGAAAATGATAAAAATTTAGACTTTGCAAGATGGTCACACAATGTCTATGACACCGTTTCAATTTTTGTTGAAAATGACACCAACAATTATGTGAACAACACGCTCAAAATCAAAATACTGATTGATGAAAAATTCAAGTCAAAAGACAATTTGGCAATTTTTTATAGAACAACAAACAATGAATTGGTAAAAATGGATTCAAAAATTGAAGGCGACTATTTGGTTTTTGAAACTCAAAATTTTGGTGATTTTGTCATTGGCATTGAAGAAAACAAAATCGCTGAAATCATCATAGTTTCGGTTTTGTCTTTCTTGTTGATTGGTGAAATCCTTGCCATTGCATTTGTAAATCACAAATTAAAGCGTAAATCTAAGGAGAATAAATGATGAATAATCTTTTGTTAGCGTTGTTTCCATACACGCAAACTTTTTTGATAGTTTCAATCATATTAGGAATTGTAGTG
>CAYPVP010000059.1:0-3467 GCA_964414205.1 uncultured Bacteroidaceae bacterium
GAACTTTGTCCTGTTGGCTTGCTTCCTGCTGCTGTGCTCGGAGTTGACATTGTCGAACTTTTGCGTGGTGCAGAAGAAATGGACAAAAAATGCTCATCTGAAAATTTGAATGAAAACCCTGCTTTGATGGCTGGATTGTTGCAATTTATGGCTATGCAAAACGGAAAAAATGTTTCAGTCATGATGCCATATGCTGACGGTTTGAAATTTATTGCTGACTGGTATTGCCAACTTTGGGGCGAAAGCCTTGGCAAAGCAGTTGACCTTGATGGCAAAGTTGTCAACGTTGGACAAACTCCTGTCAAATCTCTTGGAGTCACTGACCAACACTCACAAGTTCAACTTTATGCCGAAGGACCATTTGACAAAGTTGTCACTTTCATTGGAGTTGATTCCTATCGTGGCGATGTTGTCATTCCAAACGGTGCTGAACAATTTCCTGATGTCAACTTCCTTTGTGGACACACAATGGGCGAACTCATCAACACAGAAAGAGTTGCAACCGAATATGCTTTGACTCGCTCAAAACACATGAACAACACAATTATGTTGCCAATTCTCAATGAATTCTATTTGGGACAACTGCTCATGTTCTTCCAAATTCAAACAGCCTATTGTGGTTCAATGCTCAACATTGACACATTCAATCAACCTGGTGTTGAAGAAGGCAAAAATGCAACTTATGCAATGTTCAACAGAAAGGGCTACGAAGCCAAAAAGGCTGAACTTGAAAGTGCTCCAAAGAAAAATTCAAAGTTTGTCATTTGAACAAATTTGGAAAGAGTTTGAAAAAACTATGAAAACCTAGGAACAGTTTTGAATAAACTAGAAAAAGTTTATAAACAAACTAGTAGAGAACTAGAAAATACTAGGAATAAACTAGGAACAATCTTTGAACAAATAAAAAATAACAACATATTGAATGAAAGGACAAGAAATTGTCCTTTTTGTTTTTATGGTGATTATGATTGGAATTTTGAAGTTTGCAAAAAATCATACAAATGTTTCAATTATATTGAAAAAATATGATTTTTCATCTATAATAAAATTTTGAGGTGATTTATGCATAACTATTTTGCTTTGATTTCTAGAATGAAACTTATTGAACGTTGGAGTTTGATGCGTTCCACTCACAAAGAAACTTTGATGGAACATTCGGCTGATGTCGCAATTTTGGCACAAGCCTTGGCAAACATAAAAAACAAAATTTATGGTGGAAATGTCAATGTTGACAAGGTCGCAACCATTGCACTTTATCATGACACAAACGAAGTCATCACGGGCGATTTGCCAACTCCTGTCAAATATTTTAATGAGAAAATTACGGTTGCATATCACGAAATTGAAAACGAAATGCAACAGGGACTTTTGAATTTGTTGCCAAAAGAATTGCAAAATTGCTATGAACAAGCAATGAGTCCTGACACTTCAAGTGAGGAATACAAAATTGTCAAAATTGCAGACAAACTTGCTGCCTATTTGAAATGTATTGAAGAACAAGCCTCTGGCAATCATGAATTTGACAAAGCATCAAAAACCATTGAAAAATCATTGATTGAAACAAATTCAGAAGAATTGAAATATTTTCTTTCAAATTTTTTAAACGGCTATGGAAAGCCATTGGATGACTTGAATTGACTATGAACATAGAATTGAAAAATGTAACAAAACAATATTATTATGGTCCAAAAGTTCTTGCTTGCGTAGATTTGAAAGTTGAAAGTGGAGAAATTGTGGCACTGGTTGGCAATAGAGGAGCAGGAAAAACAACACTTCTCAAAGTCATTGCAGGTGTGGAAAAACCATCGATTGGAAGAATTTTTTTTGATGGAGATGAAAAACCACTGAAAAATGATGATGTGCAAATGATTTTTGACGACCTGGCCATTTTTAAACGAAAAACCGTTTGGTACAACATTGCCTATCCGTTGATTGTGCGAGGAATTCCAAAACAAGAAATTCAACAAAAAGTCAAAGAAGTGGCAGAAAAGTTGGAAATGCAATCAATGTTGGATTTAAGAATTTCTGAACTGTTGCCGATTGACAAAAAGTTTATCGCTCTTGCAAGAGTGTTGATTCGAGATTGCAAAGTTTTGATTTGCGATGAAGTTTGTTCTGATTTGCCTTTGGAGGAGAGAACTTTTTTTTGGAACATCTTTTCAAAGTTTTTAGTTGAAAGTGGAAAAACTGTTGTTTTTTCAACCAATGATGTCAAAGAAGCCGTTTCAATCGCAAACAAAATTGTTGTTTTGAACGATGGAAAAATCAAACAAGTTGGCACAGTCAAAGAAATTTTGAATTTGCCACAAAATGTTTGGGCAATCGAACAAATTGACAGCACTTTCAGTTTTGACAATGCACAAATTGTTGAAGAAAACTCTGAATTGAAGTTGAAAATTGATGATGAAACAATAATCATTGAAAAATTGCGAAACAAAATTTTGTGTGATGACTATGTTGGAAAAAATGTTTTGTTTGGTTCAAAAAAAGACAACTTTGAAATTGGAGTTGGAAAACCAAAGAAAATTGAGAGATACATCGGCATTGAAAATGGCAATTTTTTGGCAATTTTGGAAAATGGTTGGAAAGTTGAAGTTGAAAACAAATTCGATGATGGCTTTTTGAAAGCATTGCCAAAAGTCAACAATTTGTTTCTGTTTGACAAAAAAAGTGAAAACAGCATAATGAAAGGTGAAGAATGAGAATTTTGGGAATTGACCCAGGAATTGGAACAATGGGGTATGGTGTCATTGACCACGAAAAAAACAAATCAATTCCTGTTGATTTTGGAGTGGTTACAACACCCAAAGAAAAGTCACTTTCTGAAAGATTGCTTGATTTGGAAAAATCACTTTTGTTGCTGATTGAAAAATATAAACCTGACCATATTGCCGTTGAAGAATTGTTTTTCACCAAAAACATAACAACAGGCATTGCTGTTGCAGAAGCACGAGGAGTGATTTTGCTTGTTGCTGTGAAATCAGTTGGAGAAAATGTTTTTGAATACACTCCAAATCAAATCAAACTTGCCATAACAGGGACAGGCTCGGCTGACAAAGGGCAAATGCAAACAATGGTTCAAATTTTGCTGAAACTCAAAACAAAGCCAAGACCTGATGATGCAGCCGACGCATTGGCAGTTGCAATGTGCCACGCTCAAACAGGAAGATTGGCTGGGAACTTCAAAGTTTCAAGATTGTTTGAGGAGCAAAAGAAATTTGAATTGCAAGCAAAAGAAAAATTGAAAATTGAAGCAAAAAAGAAAAAAAGTTTAAAAACTAATTTGAAAACTAAGTAACGAACTTAAAACAACGCAAAAGTTGAAAACAACAAAAAAGTTTAACAACGCAAGAATTTGTTCCAACGCATAAGTTGTTCCAACGAAAAACTTCTACCAACGCAAAAGTTGTGCCAACGCAAAAGTTGAAAACAACAAAAAAGTTTAACAACGCAAGAATTTGTTCCAA
>CAYPVP010000059.1:3567-8913 GCA_964414205.1 uncultured Bacteroidaceae bacterium
ATAAGTTGTTCCAACGAAAAACTTCTACCAACGCAAAAGTTGTGCCAACGCAAAAATTGAAAAAAACAAAAAAGTTTAACAATGCAAGAATTTGTTCCAACGCAAAACTTGAAACAAAGAAAAAAATTAAACTATAATAAATTTTATATAAACAAAGAAAAATTGAAATTCTCAACGAAAACGGAATTGTACAAAAAGAATTGAAAGGAAAAAATTATGTATTCATACATCAAAGGCAAAGTCGCAATCATTTCAGATGGCTCAATCACTGTTGAAAACAACGGAATTGGCTATTTGTTTGCTGTGTCTGGAAACACTTTGGCAAAAGCAAAATTCGGCGAAGAAATCACATTGTATTCCTATTTGCAAGTCAAGGAAGATTTGCTCGCTCTCTATGGCTTTGCAACAATGGAAGAAAAGCAATTTTTTGAAAAGTTGATTTCTATCAGTGGCATTGGCCCAAAACTGGCAATGCAAACGCTTTCTGGTCTTGATTTGAAAAGCCTTGCTGTTGCCATTGCAACAGGTGACACAAAAACGCTTTCAACAATCAAAGGACTTGGCAAAAAAACAGCAGAAAGAATCGTGCTTGAATTGAGAGAAAAATTCAATTCGGAAATTGTCAACAAAGGTGATGTCATTCCATTTGAAAATGTTGTTGCTTCAAATTCTGACCTTGATGATGCAGTTTTTGCACTATGTTCGCTTGGCGTTTCAAAAACAGATGCCATGACAATTGCAAGCAAAGCAATAAAAGAAGTTTCAGGGCTTGAAAACATCATTGCCTATTGCTTGAAAAAACTGTGAGTGGTGAAAGATGGAATTTAATGAAAATGAAGAAATGAGAATTGTCAGCAGTCTTCAACAGCAAGAAGATGAAGCAGAAAACACTTTGCGACCAAAGACTCTTGACGAATATGTTGGACAAGACAAAATAAAGGCTAACCTTAATGTCTATATGACTGCTGCAAAAAAGCGTGGAAATGCTCTTGACCATGTTTTGCTCTATGGTCCTCCTGGACTTGGCAAAACCACCCTTGCACACATCATATCGCAAGAAATGGGTTCGCAGTTGCACATCACGTCTGGACCTGCAATTGAAAAGGCTGCCGATTTGGCATCTTTGCTTTCAAACCTTGAAAAGGGTGACATTTTGTTTATTGATGAAATTCATCGACTCAATCGAAACATTGAAGAAGTTTTGTATCCTGCAATGGAAGACTATGCCATTGACTTTATGTTTGGAAAAGGTCCGAGTGCAAGAAGTGTGAGATTGACATTGCCTGAATTCACTTTGATTGGTGCTACAACAAGAGCAGGCATGCTTTCAAACCCTTTGAGAGACCGATTTGGTGTTTTGTTTCGTTTGGAAAACTATCAAACAAATGAACTCAAAAAAATTGTGTCAAGAAGTGCGAGAATTTTAAACATCGAAATTGAAGATGATGCTTCAAAAGAAATTGCAATGCGAAGCCGTGGAACACCACGAATTGCAAACCGATTGTTGAAAAGAGTCAGAGATTTTGCTGATTGCGATGAACTTGACAAAATTGACATTTCAATCACGCAAAAAGCACTTTCGTTGATGGAAGTTGATGAATTGGGGCTTGACCAAGTTGACCGAACAATTTTGGAAACAATGATTACAAAATTTGGTGGAGGCCCAGTTGGAATTGACACTTTGTCGGCAGCAACGGGAGAAGAATCTAGCACAATCGAAGACATTGTTGAGCCGTTTTTGTTGCAACTTGGGTTTGTTGAACGCACTCCTCGTGGAAGGGTGTGCTTGCCAAAAGCCTACAAGCATTTGAAAATCGATTTTGAAAATTGAGAACTCAAATCATTGCACAATTCAAAAATTTGTGATATGTTGACAAACGAGTTTTTGAAATGGAAGAAAAAAATATGAAGACATCTGATTTTTACTATAATTTGCCAGAAGAGTTGATTGCTCAACACCCAGCCGAACCAAGAGATAGTTCGAGACTTTTGGCATATGACAAAACAAATGATAAAATCACACATTGCCACTTTCACGATATTGAGAATTTTTTGAAAAAGGGTGATTTGCTTGTTCTAAACAACACACGAGTCATTCCTGCAAGAATGTTTGGAGAAAAAGAGGGTGGTGGAACAAAATTTGAAATTTTGCTTTTGAAAAGACATTCAATTTCAAAGTGGGAAGCAATCATGCGACCTGCAAGACGAGCAAGAATTGGCACTAGAATCACAATTTCAGATGAGTTGACTGCTGTTGTTGATGGCATTGGCGAAAATGGAATTCGATTTTTGAATTTTGAATATGAAGGCGTGTTTGAGCAAATTTTGGACAAAGTCGGAAATATGCCTTTGCCTCCATATATCACTGAAAAACTCGAAGACAAAGAAAGATATCAAACAGTTTATTCAAAGCATGAGGGAAGTGCTGCTGCTCCAACAGCAGGCTTGCATTTTACAAATGAACTGATTGAAAAATTGAAAGAAAAGGGTGTTGAATTTGCAACAGTCGATTTGAGCATTGGGCTTGGAACTTTCAGACCTGTCAAATGTGATGACATTTTAAAACACGAAATGCACACAGAAGAATTTGAAGTTGATGAAGAAAATGCTGAAAAAATCAACAAAGCCAAAAGAGAAGGTCGTCGTGTCATTGCTGTTGGAACAACATCTGTCAGAACAATGGAAAGCGTTGCTGATGAAAATGGTTTGCTGAAAGCACAAAAAGGAAGCACAAGCATTTTTATTTACCCTGGCTATAAGTTTAAGGTTGTTGACGCTCTCATAACAAATTTTCACTTGCCTGAATCAACTTTGATTATGCTTGTTTCTGCTTTGGTTGGCTATGACAAAACCATGGAGATTTACAACAAGGCTGTTGAAGAAAAGTATAGATTTTTCAGTTTTGGCGACAGTTGTTTCTTTTTTTGATGCTCAAACAAAAGAATTGAAAACAAAAGAATTGAAAACAAAAGAATTGAAAACAATTAAAACACCAAAAACAATATATAGAAAACGCAAAATAAAAAAGAACATATTGAAAACAAACAAATAGAAAAATTTTCATAAGGAATAGAAGATGAAATTTGAAGTCATTCATGAATGTAAACAATCTGGTGCAAGAGTTGGAAGATTGCACACTGAACACGGAGTCATTGAAACTCCTGTTTTTATGCCTGTTGGAACACAAGCAACTGTCAAAGGACTTTCTCCCGAAGAATTGAAAGAAACAGGTTCAAATTTGATTTTGTCCAACACATATCATCTCTATTTGCGCCCAGGTCACGAGTTGATTGAAAAAGCAGGTGGACTTCACAAGTTTATGAATTGGGATGGTGCAATTTTGACTGATAGTGGTGGGTTTCAAGTCTTTTCACTGTCATCACTTTCAAAAATCACCGATGACGGAATGGCTTTCAACAGTTTTTTGGACGGCTCAAAGCATTATTTCACACCTGAAAAAGCAATGGAAATTCAAAAAGCATTGGGTGCTGACATTGTTATGGCTTTTGACCAATGCACTGCTCCTGACATCAGTCACAAGGCAGCAAAAGATGCAATGGAAAGAACTTTGAGATGGCTTGACCGTTGCTCCAAAGTAGAATTGAAATCACACCAAACTATGTTTCCAATCATTCAAGGCAATGTTTTTGAAGACCTCAGAAAAGAAAGCATTGAAAAAACAATTCCTTATGCAAAATGTGGAATTGCAATTGGTGGACTTTCTGTTGGCGAAGATGCCGAAACAATGTACAAAATGCTTGATGTTTTGCAACCAATGTTGCCAAAAGAACAACCTCACTATTTGATGGGGGTTGGAACGGCTGACTATATTGTCAATGCTGTTAGTCGTGGCGTTGACATGTTTGATTGTGTTTTGCCAACAAGAATTGCCCGAAACGGAACAGCAATGACAAAAGATGGCTTTTTGACAATCAGAAATGCCGAATTCAAAGAAGATTTCAGACCTATTGATGAAGAATGTGATTGCTATGCTTGCCGAAACTATTCACGAGCATACATTCGCCACCTCATCAACACCAATGAAATCATGGGTGGCAGATTGCTTTCAATTCACAACATAAGATTTTTGCAACGCTTGACAGGGGAAATTCGTGAAGCAATCATGCAAGACAGAATGCTGGACTATCGTGATGAATTCATGCAAAAATACAAAGGAAAGAAAAAGTAATTTTTGAAAACCGTGATGCTGAAAGACTTGTATCAAATTTTGCAAATTGGACATAATTCAAAAATTGATTATAATTGAAAATGATGGTAGTTTTGATTGAAATCAAATTTGTTATGGTTTGATGCAAAGACAAAACGGCAGAGTAATGAAATTTGATGAAAAGGTAATAGTTGCAAAATAAAAAATAGACATGTGTGCAATTGTGTATTTTTGATGAAATTTATCAATTTTGTTACAAAAAATGGAAAAAGGCTTGCCTTGATTATGATTATAGTATAAAATTTGTTTTATTGGTATATGTTCACATCTGTGAACTAAACAATGAAAAGGAGAACACAAAATGAATAATCTTATCAGTGCTCTTGGCACTCAAAACATCATTGTCATTGTTATTCTTGCAGTTTTCTTGGTTGCAATGATTGTCATGACAATTGTTCCACAAAAGAAACGCCAAAAGCAACAACAAGAAATGATGAATAGCCTTGCAGTAGGCACAAAATTGATGACCATTGGTCGTTTGATTGGAAAAATTGTTGAAGTCAACAACAATGAGAACACAATTCTCTTGAACGTTGGCACAGATGACAACCCAACTCTTATCACAATTGAAAAGAATGCAGTTGGCGTCATTTTGGATGCAAAACAAAAGCCTGAACCAATCAATCAAGAACCACAACCAATTTTTGATGATCAAGAAGCAGTTGAAGAAACAACAGTTGAAAATGCAGAAACTGTGATTGAAGAAGCATCATTTGAAGCAACAGAAGAACCAATCATTGGTGAAGTTGAAGAACCAAAGAAAAAAGTTGCAAGAAAAAAGAAAGAAGAAAATCTTGACTAGTTTCAACTTGTAAATTGAATTTTATGGCTGAACAAAACTTTGATGTTGGTTTTGAAAAATGATGATTTCAAAAAACAAACGTGCAATCAACATTTGATGAAACACTGAAATAGTGCAGTTCGCAATATAAAGTTAAATTTACTAGAATTGAAATTAAAAAGGAATTATCAATGATATTTAAAAAGGAAACATATAATTTGTTTCCTTTTTTTTTTGCATCTAAAAAGTGCATCTTCAAATCTATGGTACTTAGTTTTTTTTGCATCTAAAAAGTGAGAATTCAAATCTATGCTGTATAGTTTCGTTCAATACTAAA
>CAYPVP010000060.1:0-8513 GCA_964414205.1 uncultured Bacteroidaceae bacterium
GGCAAATGGGCTCTTTATGCTTGTAAAAAGAATTGATGACAAATTTCTATCAAAATTTATTGCAAAAAACAAATGTAGCGAGGTGAACTAATGGAATACAAAATTTTAGATAAATATGAATTTATTAAAAAAGAATGCTTGCAAGAAAAGTCTAAAAATCCAATAGAAATAGCCAAAAGACTTATGTTTAATGACTGTATCAGCATTCACGGTCCTGAACATCATTTTCTTGATGGTGCGTCATTGTTGACGGCGTATAAAAATGCAGGAGGTATTGTTGATCTTGCCAAGGCATTGGATATGCTTGCAGAACGGACAAAAAAGATGCCAGGTGCAATGTGTGGCTATTGGGGTGTTTGTGGTTCAACGACTTCTATTGGAGCATGTCTTTCGCTAATTCACGAAACAGGTCCATTATCCAAAGATTCATTTTATAAAGATAATATGGAATTTACGGCACAATCTATTTCAATTATGTCCAAAATTGGTGGTCCAAGGTGTTGTAAGCGAAATGCTTTTATTTCCATTTCAAATGCAGTAAAGTTCATAAAAGAAAAGTATGGAGTTGTCATGGAAATCAATCAAATTAAGTGTGACTTTTCATCTCGAAATGAGCAATGTATAAAAGAAAAATGCCCGTTTTTCAATAAAAATTGATGAATAATGAAGTGAATCAACATTTAAAAAAATTTAAACCATGCAAAAAGATAAATGTCAGAAAGCAAAAAAAATTGCTTATGTTTTAGATTTAACATTTTGTTTTGAACCAGCCAAAACCAAATCAAAAACATAAAATTTTTATAAATTTTTTATAATTCTTTTGTGCTATTCCAATGTTGATGTCGTCATTCCAAGAAATGAAATCACCACGTCTGACAGCACAAAACAATGCAATAGCAATCAAACAATTTCTAAACCTATGTTGGTCAAGAATTTTGCAGATTGTGACAAACTTGATAAATTGGCAATTTAGCAAATTGTGTAAATTGTTCAAACAATTTTAATTTTTCCTGTCGAAATTGAACGGTTCAAAATCTTTTTTTTAGCACTGACTAGCGATTTTCATACATTTGCTTGAAATAGTTTTTATATTCGCCACTGATGATGTCTTGCCACCATTTTTTGTTGCTTAGATACCAATCGATGGTTTTTTCAATGCCGTCAGCAAACTTTGTTTCAGGCAACCAGCCAAGTTCAGTGTAAATTTTTGTTGGGTCGATTGCGTAACGCAAATCGTGTCCTTTTCTGTCACCAACATAGGTGATGAGCGATTCTGGCTTGTCAAGTTTTTTCAAAATCAGTTTTACAATGTCGATGTTTGTCATTTCGTTGTGACCACCAACATTGTAGACTTCTCCAATTTTGCCATTGTGCAAAATCAAATCGATTGCTTTGCAATGGTCTTCAACATAGAGCCAATCTCTAACATTTTTGCCGTCGCCATAGACAGGCAGGTTTTCATTTGCCAAAGCACGAGCAATCATCAAAGGAATGAGTTTTTCAGGAAAATGAAATGGTCCATAGTTGTTGGAACATCTTGAAATTGTGGCAGGGAAGCCATAGGTTCTGATGTAGGCTTGAACAAGCAAATCAGCACTTGCTTTTGATGCGCTGTATGGACTTGAAGTGTGAATTGGTGTTGTTTCCGTAAACATCATCTCAGGCTTGTCAAGAGGCAAATCGCCATACACTTCATCTGTTGAAACTTGGTGATAGCGTTTCACTGCAAACTTTTTTGAAGCGTCCATAAGCGTTTGAGTTCCCAAAATGTTTGTCACCAAAAAAATTTCAGGGTTTTCAATGCTTCTGTCCACGTGGCTTTCGGCAGCGAAGTTGACAACCATGTCGAAGTTTTCTTTTTCAAACAAATTGCAAACCGTTTCTTTGTCTGCGATGTCACCTTTGACAAATTTGAAATTTTCATTTTGCAAAGCGTCTTCAAGTGTAGACAAGTTGCCTGCATATGTCAGATTGTCAAGACACACAATTTCGTAGTCTGAATGCTTTTTGAGCATATAATAAATAAAATTTGAGCCAATAAAACCTGCTCCACCTGTAACTAAAACTTTCATTTTATTTCTTCCTTATTTTTGCTGAATACAAGGTAAGTCTTGTTCAAAGCATTTTTTACAAACTGTTAAAATTTGTTTTCTACTTGTTTTAATATGCAAATTTTTTTAACAAGAGCAAATTGACATATTGATTAAACATAAACATTATTACACAAGAAATTATTATCTGTTTTCTTTTGCAACAGAGATGATATATTGACCATATTCAGTCATTTTTAGTTGCTTGCCTAGTTTCAAAAGTTGGTCGGCATCAATAAAACCACGATTGAAAGCAATTTCTTCGATGCAAGCAATATAGTAGCCTTGTCGTGATTGAACAGCCTCAACAAATTCGGCTGCCTTCAACATTCCTTTTGGAGTTCCAGTGTCAAGCCAAGCCATTCCTCTGCCAAGAGTTTGAACTTTCAATTTGCCACGTTTTAGATATTCATTGTTGATTGCAGTGATTTCTATTTCTCCTCTTTCAGATGGTTGAACATTTTTTGCAATTTCAACAACATTGTTGTCATACATATAAAGACCTGGTACGGCATAGTTAGATTTTGGCACGCTAGGTTTTTCTTCAATGGAAAGAACGTTTCCATTTTTGTCAAATTCGACAACGCCAAAACTTCTTGCATCTTTGACAGGATAGCCAAAAACGCATGCACCAGTTTCAATTTTTTTGGCTTCGTGCAAATAGTTTGTCAAACGGTCACCATAGAAAACATTGTCGCCCAAAATCAAACATACACTGTCATCACCAATAAATTTTTCGCCAATGATGAAGGCTTCGGCAAGTCCTTTTGGTTCATCTTGTACAGCATATTCAATTTTTAGACCAAGTTCTGTGCCGTTGCCCAAAAGTTGTTGATACAAAGGAGTGTCGTTTGGTGTGGAAATAATCAAAATTTCTCTAATTTTGGCAAGCATCAAAACAGACAATGGATAATATATCATTGGTTTGTCGTAGAGTGGAAGCAACTGTTTTGAAACAACTTTTGTCATTGGATAGAGTCGTGTGCCTTTTCCACCAGCAAGAATAATACCTTTCATAATTTTCTCCTTATTTTTTTGCAATCAGCACATCAACAATGTGTTTGACATTGTCAATAGATAGGTCAGCAAACATAGGCAAACAAAGTATATTTTTTGAAACTTTTGACGCAATCGGTGTTTTACCGTTGAATTTGTCACGATAAACATCAAATTCGTTGGTTAGTGGATAAAAATATTTTCTTGCAAAAATGTTGTGTTTTTCAAGCAACCCCGCAACTTCGTCTCGATTTAGACCATAGACAGATTGGTCAATCAAAATAGGATAGTAGGCATAGTTGCGCACAATGGAGTCTGGCAATGTCAAAAATTTGATGCCTTTGACACCTGCAAGCAAGTTGTCATAGCAATCAGAAATGAGTTTTCTTTTTGCAATTTCTTCTTGATTATGTCGCAAATTGCAAAGCCCCATTGCCGATTGAAATTCATTCATTTTTGCGTTGATGCCACAAACTTCAACTTGCTCTCCGTTCAAACCAAAGTTGCGATATTGCATGATTTTTTGTTTCAATGTTTCATCATTGAATGACAAACAGCCCCCTTCAATAGTGTTGAAAACTTTTGTTGCATGAAAACTGAACATTGAAATGTCGCCAAAAGTTGAAACATTTTTCCCTTTGTATGAAACGCCAAATGCGTGTGCTGAATCATAGATTACTTTTAAATTATGCTTTTTTGCAATTCTTTCAATTTTTTCAACATCACAAACTGCACCATAGACATGAACAGGAACAATGGCACAAGTTTGGTCTGTGACAAGTGCTTCAATTTTGTCTGCATCAATGGTGTAGTCAAATTCATTGATGTCACAAAAAACAGGAGTCAAGCCACAATCAACAATGGCGTTTGTGGTTGATGCAAAAGTGAAAGGTGTTGTGATGACTTCACCTTTCAAACCAAGCGATTTCAAAGCGACCATCAATGCAAGATGACCGTTTGTGAACAATTCTACATTTGAAACATTGAGATGTTGTTGCAAATTGCTTTGAAGTTTGTTGTGCAAATTTCCGCAATTTGTGAGCCATTTTGAGTCCCACAATTCTTTGATTTCTTCAATATATTCTTCATATGGTGGCATCGAAGATTGAGTCACCAAAATTTTTTCTTCCATACTGTCCCCTAAATAAAAAAGTGATAGAATTTCTATCACTAATTATATCACTTATAAATGATTTATTCAACATTTAACATCAGATTGAACAGTTCTAAAAATTCAGGCACAAATTTTTGTGGGCATAATGTTGCTGAAACAATGGAAGAATAAAAAATTTAGATTTCAATCAGTTTTTTGTTGTAGAAATTTTCAATTATTGCTGAAATCTCCAAACTTGTTTCGCTGTCTATAAAATTATTTTTTTCATTGCCACATTCAATCGCCTTTGCAAAAGCCACAATTTCATATCTGATTCCTTCGCCGTCGAGTTGATAGAAATATCGTTTGTTGTTGTTTTGATTTTCAAAACGCACTTCAAAATAGTCAGTTTTCCACCATGGTGCTGGCACATAGATGTAGCCTTCTGTCCCTGAAATTATCAACGAGCCTTCTGATTTGATGCCATTTCCAACTTTGATTGAGGCAACTGCATTTTGAAAAACAAAGTCAATTTTGCTGAATTTGTCAAAAGTTTTTTCCTTGTCCCAAAATTTTGAAATCAACGAAGTTGAAACATAGTTTGTTCCAAGCAGTTGAAAAACAGGCAACAAAGCAGTTGGACCCCAATCGCAAATGCTGTTCCAATTTATGTCATCGTTTTCAACTGTATCTTTCTGCGTAAAATTTTTTAGGCTTGTGCAAGTGGATTCAACTGACACAACATCGCCAATCGTTCCACTTTTAATCATCAGTCGAAGTCTTGAATATGCCGTTGAATATGCAGTTTTGATTCCTTCAAAAAGAATGCAATGATTTTGTTTTGCAAGTTCCATCAGTTGTTTACATTCGCTTTTTTTCAAAGCAATTGGAGATTCACAAATGACATGTTTTTTGTTTTCCAAAGCAAGTTTTGCTTGCTGAAAATGTAGTTCTGGTCTGGAATTGATGTAAATTGCATCAACCTTGTCAAACAATTCCAAAATATTGTTGGTGAAAAATTGAACATTTTCAAAATCAGTTTTCAAATTTTTTGTATCTTTTGCACAAACGCCAACAAGTTCAACACCATTGACAAACTGACATTCTTTTGCAAATTTTTGAGCAACCGATGAATTTCCTATGATGCCAATTTTTGTTTTTCTTTTTTCACTTCTAATTTCAGAACTAGAAATGCCTTCGGTTCGTGGCAAATAAACAACATTGCAAAATTCATTCAAATAGTCAAATTTTCCTTTCCAATCAGAACCAACGGTGAAAATGTCAATGCCATATTTTTGAATGTCATCAATTTTTTGCCCCACATATTCTTCAACGATGATTTCATCAGCAATACCAGTTGATTTGACTGCCTCAATTCGCTCTACAAGTGATTGTTGAACATTGATTTTTCCACGAGTTTTGTCAAAATCATCTGCTGTGATTCCAACAATAAGATAGTCTCCAAGTGCTTTTGCTCTTTTCAACAATCGAATGTGTCCTTCGTGCAACAAATCATATGTCCCATAGGTTATAACTTTTGTCATGCTCTCCCCATAATAAAACTAGATTATATTTCTTCTATGCAAGTCTTTGAATGCTTCAATCAAAGTGTCGTTGTCTTTTGTGGTGAGGTTTCCAATGTGTCCAACTCGAAACAAAACATCTTTCAGTTCGCCACCATTTGGGCAAATCCAAATGCCATATTCATCTTTCAAAATTGTGAAAATGTCTGTTGCCGAAGCAGTCAATGGTTTCAAAGGTGTGACAGCATTAGAAAGACTGTTTGACACAATTTCAAAAGGAAAATCTTTGATTTTTTTTCTGAAATCATCAGCAATCGCCTTGATTTTTGCTGTTTCAGTGTCAATGCCTCCGTCGTTTTTGATTTGATTGAGTCGAGCATTGATTTGCAACAAAATTCCAACTGCTGGTGTGAAAGGGGTTTGTCCTCTTTCTTGATTTTTCAATGCAGATTTCAAATCTAGATATAACGAGTGTGGATTGTTGTTTTCGACTTTTTCAACTGCTTTTTGGCTCAAAACAATGATTGAAATTCCAGGAGGGCAGGCAAGTGCTTTTTGCGAACCTGTGATTAAAACATCAATTCCACATTCGTGCATATTTATTTCGTCAGCCAAAAACGAACTTATTGCATCAACAATGAAAAACAAGTTGTTTCGTTTGCAAAAATCTGACATAAGTTTCAAATCATAATGAACACCTGTTGATGTTTCGTGAACATTGACGACAAATGCAGTGAAACCTTTGTTTTCAAATGGCAACAAATCACTTGCAGTCAAAGTTTTTCCAATTTCCAAATCTATTGTTTGACATTCAATTTGATGAATGATGCAAATCTCGACAAATCTTTTTGAAAAACTACCACCGTTTACAATCAAAACCTTGTCTTTTTGTGCAAGTGTGTTGATGATTGACGCTTCCATAGAAAGAGTCCCTGAACCTGTCATAAAAACAACTTTTGAACTGTCTGATGCTTTGGAAAACTCTTTCATCAATTTTTCACTGTCTAGCATGACTTGTGAAAATTCGCTTGTTCTAAAATATGGAACTTGGTTTTTTCCAATGTTTAAAGTCATTTCATTTGATTGAACAGGACCTACTGTAAAATTCAACATATTTTTCCCTTCTGCAATTTAGTCTGAAAATTTTTAGCACTGCTTGAAATCTTGAACAACAATCATTAACAACAGGTATAATTTTGTGTCAAAACTTTATGCAATTTTAGTGTAGATTTGTGTGTTGGTTGCAAATTTTGTTGTGCTGATTTTGGTTTTTCAACAAAAAATAGAAAATAAAGTTCTGAAATATTGTTGAAAAACATGAAATTTGATTGTGGAGATTTATCTTTGTATTTATACATTGAAATCTCAAAAAACCAAATTTTTTCAAACAAAAAAGCGATAGAACAAATCTATCGCTAATTATAACACTTAAAATTTGAATAATCAACATTATGTTTCACCTTCAAAAGTGGCATTTTCAAATGATGCGCAATTGTCGTGGAGTTTTGCCTTCAAGAATTCTCAAACGATTGTGCAAATCGAAAAAATCTTTTTTCTTTGTTTCGAGGCTTGGAACATCTTCTCCAACAATGTTTTGAATGATGTCTTCCGACAGTTTTTCGAGTTTTTGCTTGATTTCTGTCACTTCACAAAACAATTTTTGCTGTTGATTTTCATTTTGCTGTTGCTCTTCAAGAAAGTTTTCGTGTTCCAAAATTTCATCGATTGTCATTTCGACAAACCCTTGACACATCAAATCTTGTGCGATTTTGTCGCTTTCAATGGTTGCAACTTGTGTTTCTTTTTTCAAATACATATTAAACCTCCTTTGCGTAAATAAAATTTGAAAATTTAAAATTTCCTGACTTGTCGCCCAAAACAATAGCAACATCTCCTTTTAAAGCAGGAATATATGCAGTTGTTGCTCCCAAAGCATTTTTTTGAAACCCACATTCGATTTTTCCTGCAACATAGAGAGATGCCAAAGTTGTGTTGTCTGCAAGAGAAACGAAAACCCATCCGTTTGCTGGAACGTTGTAATATAATTTTGTTCCTCCAACAATAGATGAACCAAAAATGTTGGAAATTATATTGGTGCTTGGAACAAGTGCAATGCTGTTTATGCAAGAAGTAACAGCCTTTTGACTCATCAAATCAACTTCACTTTGTCCCGATGTTTGCAAAACATTGCAAGGCAAATTTCCTGTGTCACCTTTGTCCCCCTTTGCACCTGGTTCACCTTTGTCACCTTTTGCACCAACAAACTCTCCGTTTTGAAGTTTTGTTTCAACCTCTTGTTTCAAACTTTGCATTTGCACAACGGATGAAAAAACGCCATTCACAAAACCATCAGGAATGTCATCAAGAATGGTGTTGACAGCATTGATTGACTCTTTCACAACCAAAAATGGCAAATCTGAAACAAGTGATTTTGTGGCAGTTTCGCCTGTTGTAGACTTTGCAACAAGTTGCAAAAAATAGTCTCCAACTGATTGAATGGTTGCATTTGACAGAGTGCAACAAAAAATGTTGTTTTTGAATTCAAGAGGTTTGGAAACAAATTTTTTCTTTTGAGGACAAGCAATTTCTACAAAATATTGAACGTTTGCATCATAGGTCAACTTTGAAATTTCAACATCAACAGTTCCACTGTTTTGAGCAATAAAAATTGTGTCAAATGACAATTCTTTGCTGTATGGATCAAATTTTATCATAAAAAAACTCCTTTTTGCTTTCATCTTATATGATGAACTTTGCAAAAAAGAGATTTTATGACATTGATTTGAAATATATTATATTTAATTTTTTCAA
>CAYPVP010000061.1:0-8485 GCA_964414205.1 uncultured Bacteroidaceae bacterium
CAAAATGTGCTTTACTCTCAAATTTCCAATCTTGAATAAATATTCGTTTGCACTCATCATATCAAAATTTTTTTTATCATTGAAACTTGCAATTTGATTTTTGCAAAGTTTCTCTAAATTAGCATTGTTAGATTCATTTTGAAAATTCAATGCGTTTTGATTTGCTTCATTCTTTTTGTTATAGCATTTGTTTTTTGACAAAAGCACTTTTACAAAGTCTTTTTACAAAACTTCTTTTCAAAAGCAAAACCTATTTAAAATATTTTACGCCATTTGCAAAAATGTTCATGTCGAAGTTTCCATCAATGTTTTGATAGAGTCCACCTTGCCATCTTTCAGTGTGTCCCATTTTTCCAATGATTCTTCCATCAGGAGAAACAATTCCTTCCACTGCGCAAACAGATGCGTTTGGATTGAAAGGTGAAAGCATTGTTGCATTTGAATTGTTGTCAACATATTGAGTTGCAATTTGTCCGTTTGCAATCAAAGTTTTCAATGTTTCATCATTGCAAATGAATTTCCCTTCTCCGTGTGACACAGCAACATCAAAAACATCACCAATGTTGAATGAAGAAAGCCAAGGAGAATTGTTTGATGCAATTCTAATTTTGGAAATTGTTGAAACGTGTCGAGCAATGTTGTTGAAAGTGAGTGTTGCACTGTCAGCAGTTTGTGGAGCAATTTTTCCAAATGGCAACAAACCAAGTTTGATAAGGGCTTGAAAACCATTACAAATTCCAAGACCCAATCCATCACGGTTGTAAAGCAAGTTTTCGACAGCCTCTTTCAACATTTTGTTTCTGAATGCTGTTGCAATAAATTTTCCACTTCCGTCTGGTTCATCACCACCACTGAATCCACCAGGGAAAGCAATGATTTGTGCGTTATCAATCAATTTTTTCATTTCAAAAATTGAGTTTTCAATCGCCTTTGATGAAGTGTTTTTGATGACAAAGATGTCAGCAACTGCACCCTCTCTTTCAAATGCCTTTTGAGTGTCAAATTCACAGTTTGTGCCAGGGAAAACAGGAATGAAAACACGAGGTTTTGCAAATGTTGAGCCTGCAAATGTTTTTTCTGTTTCAAATGCGACATTTTGTGCTGTTCCATCGGCAGTTGCAGTTGTTGAAAACACATTTTCGAGTTTGCCTTCAAAAGCGTTTGTCAATTTTTCAACAGAGATTGAAACACCATTTGAAGTGATTTTTCCACTGTCATTAAGGCTTCCAACAAATTCAGCAAATTTTGAATTCAACTCACCATCAGCAACCAAAATGATGTCGCCAATTGTATAGTTGAACATTTCTTTGTTGATTTCTTTCAAATCAGCACCAACACCATTGCCAATCAAAGACTTTGCAAGGGTTGCCATAAAGCCATATTCTTCAACAGCAGACCATTTGATTTTTCCATCAGCAATCAATTTTTCAATTTCTGAAAGCATTTTGAGAAGTGATGTATAGTTTGGCTTTTCAAACTCATCTTTTTCAATTTTGAAACGATAAATTTTTCCTTCACTTCCAAAAGTGTTGTGAACAATTTTTTCATCGGTTGTAATTCCCATTCCAAAAGAAATGAGTGTTGGAGGAACATCAATGTCTTCAAAAGTTCCACTCATTGAGTCCTTTCCACCAATAGCCCCAACTTTCAAATTGACTTGTGCATCAAAAGCACCAAGCAATGCTGAAAGAGGTTCTCCCCAACGTTTTTCATCTTTGTTCAAACGCTTGAAAAATTCTTGCAATGTCAAATAGATTGTGTCATATTTCACACCACTTGCAACAAGTTTGTTGACTGATGCAACGATTGAATAGATTGAGCCTGTATAGGCAGATTTGACCATCAAATCAGGGTAGATTCCATATGAAGAACAAGTGACAGTGTGCGTAAATTTGCTGACAGGTGGTTTTGAAGCCATGACTGTTGATGGTGTCAATTGTTTTTTTCCACCAAAAGGCATAAGGACTGTTCCTGCACCAATTGTGCTGTCAAAAACTTCACCTGCTCCCTTTTGAGAACAGTTGTTGAGTTTTTGAAGTTCATAGCAAAGAGCATCTTCAATTTTGTTTTCATTCAACAAATTGGTTGTTTCAACATCAATTTTGTCAAAATATGACTCGAATTTTTGTTCAACAACAACATCTTGAACTTGCTTTACGCCGTTTGTGTCAAGAAAACATCTTTCAACATCAACAATGGTTTCATTGTTGAAAAACATTCTCAATCGTTTTGAATCGGTGACTTCGGCAACTTGAACTGCTTTCAAGTTTTCTTGCTCGGCATAAGCAATAAATTTTTCTGCATTTTCTTTTGCAACAACAACAGCCATTCTTTCTTGGCTTTCGCTGATTGAAAGTTCTGTTGCAGTCAAACCATCATATTTTTTGTTGACTTTTTCAAGATGAATGTCAAGTCCTTCTGAAAGTTCGCCAATTGCAACACAAACACCACCTGCGCCAAAGTCGTTGCATCTCAAAATCATTTGGTCAACTTCTTTGATTTTGAACAATCTTTGAAGTTTTCTTTCTTCTGGGGCATTTCCTTTTTGAACTTCTGCACCACAAACTTCGACAGATTCAACAGTGTGAGCCTTACTGCTTCCAGTTGCTCCACCACAGCCATCACGACCTGTGTCGCCACCAACCAAAATGACCACATTTCCTGCAACAGGAACTTCTCTTACTACATTTTCTTTTGGAACACCTGCAATGACATAGCCTGTTTCAAGTCGTTTTGCCTTGAATCTGTCATGATACAATTCATGAACAATGCCTGTTGCAAGTCCAATTTGGTTGCCATAACTTGAAAATCCTGCAAGTGCAGTTTTTGTGAGAACTCTTTGTGGGAGTTTGCCTTTCAATGTTTGATTTTTGCTTTCAAGTGGGTTGCCAGCACCAGTGATTCTCATTGCTTGATAGACATAACTTCTTCCTGACAATGGGTCACGAATTGCACCACCAAGGCATGTTGCAGCACCACCAAAAGGTTCAATTTCAGTTGGGTGATTGTGTGTTTCGTTTTTGAACATGATGAGCCATTCTTCATCTTTTCCATCATTGTCAACAGTGACAACAACAGAGCAAGCGTTGATTTCTTCACTTTCATCAAGGGCTTTCAAATGTCCTTCTTTTTTCAAAACTTTGACTGAAAGTGTAGCAATGTCCATAAGACAAGGATATTTTTCAGGTCTAGTTTTGTACATTGCATCAAATTTTTCTTGATAGAGTTTCAAACTTTTTTCAATGTTTGGGTTGTCACTCAAAACTTTGATGTTTTTGACTTCGGTCAAAAAAGTTGTGTGTCTGCAATGGTCTGACCAATAGGTGTCAATGACTTTCAGTTCAGTGAGTGTTGGGTTTCTTTTGATTGAGATGAAATAGTCTTGAACAAAAGAAATGTCTTCAAAGTTCATTGCAAAGCCAAATTCATTGAAGAATTTTTTGAGTTCATCTTTGCTCATTTCAATGAAACCATCCATTTCAACACGCATATTTTCGCTTTTTACGGTTTTTCTTTCCAAAGTTTCTGGAAGTGCCATTGAACCTTGCTTGCTGTCAACAGGGTTGATGAGATATTTTTTGATTGCTTCAAATTGTTCTTCACTCAAATTGTCAAAGGCATAGACTGTTGCACATCTGACATTTGGTTTGACACCTGCTGTCAAAAGTTGAACACATTGAGATGCACTGTCTGCACGTTGGTCATATTGTCCATCAAGATATTCAACAACCAAAACTTGTTTGCCATCCAGCATTTCAAGATTGTCATAGGTCACATCAACTGTTGGTTCGCTAAAAATTGAAATTTTGGCAGATTCCAAAGTTTCAGTATCAAGTCCTTCAATGTCATAACGAAGAATGCGACGAACATAGTCACATTCAAACCCCAACATATGTTTGATGTCAGATTTCAATTTTTTTGTTGCGCTGTCAAATTGCACAAGTTTTTCAACATAAATTCTGTTTACCATTTGTACCCCTACTTAATTCCTATGTCAGTTCTAAATCTGGCATCTTTGAATTTGATTTTGTCAATTTCTTTGTATATGATTTCTCTTGCATCCTTGATTGAGTCAGCAATTGTTGTTACGCACAAAACTCTGCCACCGTTTGTGACAAGGTCGCCATTTTCATCAAATTTTGTTCCACTGTGAAAAACAGTGATGTTCTTTGGCAGTTCATCAATTTGAATTGGATAGCCTTTTACAACATTTGATGGATAACCACCACTTGCAACGACAACACAAAAACCAGTTTTTTGCTTCCATTCAACATTGAGTTTGTCAAGTGTTCCGTCAATGCAAGCATTGATGATGTCAACAAAGTCTGTTTCCAAAAGTGGCAAAACTGCTTGTGTTTCTGGGTCACCAAAGCGAGCGTTGTATTCAATGACCTTCACTCCATCTTTTGTGAGCATAAGCCCAAAATAGATGACACCCTTGAAAGTTCTGTTTTCTTCCTTCATGCCTTTTATGGTTGGATAGACAATTTTTTCAAGAGTTTCTTTTTCAATTTCTTTTGTGAAAGTGAGTGTTGGTGCAAAAGCCCCCATGCCACCCGTGTTCAACCCCTTGTCGCCGTCAAATGCACGTTTGTGGTCTTGGCTTGCAGGCATGCACTTGACTGTTTCGCCATCGGTGAATGCAAGCAAAGTCATTTCTGGACCTTGCAAAAATTCTTCAATGACAACTGTGTTTCCAGCACTACCAAACGCTTTGTAAAGCATGATTTCTTTCAGTCCTTGTTTTGCTTCTTCTCTTGTCATGCAAATCAAAACACCTTTTCCAAGAGCCAATCCATCAGCCTTCAAAACAACAGGAATTTTTGCAGTGTCAAGATGAGCATTTGCATCATCAAAATTGTCAAACACTTCATAGTCAGCAGTTGGAATGTTGTGTCTTTTCATAAATGCTTTTGAAAATGCCTTGCTACCTTCAATGATTGCACTTTCTTTTGTTGGTCCAAAAGCACGAATGCCTTCATCGTTCAATCTGTTGACGAGTCCCAAAGAAAGTGGGTCATCAGGGGCAACAAAAACAAGGTCAATTTTTTCTGCTTTGCAAAATGCAACAATTTTGTCAAATTCCAAAACTGAAATTCCAACGCATCCTGCAATTTCAGAAATTCCTGCATTTCCAGGAGCGCAAAACAGTTCTGAAACTTTTTCACTTTTTGCAAGTTGTGAGCAAATGGCATGTTCTCTGCCACCACTTCCAATAACTAATACTTTCATATTCTATCCTAATTTTCATTTCTGCCAAATTGCAGAATTTTTTGCATTTTTGTGTGAAAGAAGAAACAAAATTGCTTTCATTTCTTCCTTCATTTTCAATGTTTAGTGTTTGAAATGACGAACACCTGTAAACACCATTGAAATGTTTGCTTTGTTGCAAGCATCAATGCTGTCTTGGTCACGAATTGAACCACCAGGTTGAACAATGGCTGAAATGCCAAGTTTTTGTGCTTCTTCAACACAGTCGCTGAATGGGAAGAAAGCATCAGATGCCAAAACTGCTCCATTTGTTGAAGACACTGCATGTTCACCTGCTTGCTTTGTTGCCCAAATTCTGTTTGTTTGTCCAACACCAATTCCCAATGTGCAGTTGTCTTTTGCAATGACAATCGCATTTGATTTGCAATGTTTGACAACTTTCATGGCAAATGTCATTGTTTCTTTTTCACTGTCATTTGGTTGGGCGTTTGTGACAACTTTGAAATCTTCTGCTTGTCCACAATCGGCTTCTTGCACAATCAAACCACCATAGCATTTTTTGAATTCCATTGTTCCTTTTGCGTTTGGTTTTGCAAAATTTGCAAGTTTCAAAATGCGAAGATTTGGTTTTTTCTTGAACACTTCAACAGCATCATCATCAAAATCAGGAGCAATGACAATTTCAAGAAAAATTCTTATCATTTCTTCTGCTGTCTTTTTGTCAATTTTTCTGTTTGAAGCAACAATTCCACCAAAAATTGAAACAGGGTCAGAATTGTAGGCATTGACATAGGCATCAAAGATGTTGTCAGCAGTTGCAACGCCACAAGGGTTTGCGTGTTTGACAGCGACGATTGTTGGCGCATCAAATTCTTTCAAAAGTTCAACAGCACCGTTGGTGTCGTTGATGTTGTTGTATGAAAGTTGTTTTCCGTTGAGTTGCTCGGCATTTAGCAAACTGTTTTCAACAGGCATGACTTCTTTGTATGATGCTGCTTGTTGATGAGGGTTTTCGCCATATCTCATTTGCTCATTTTTTTCATAAGCCAAAGTGAGTTGTTCAGGAAATTCAATTCCGAGTTGTTTTCTCAAATAGGTTGAAATCATTGTGTCATAAACAGCAGTGTGTTGATAGACTTTGTACATCAAATATTTTCTTGTTTCAACTGAAACTTCACCGTTTTCAAGTTCAGCAAAAACTCTTTCATAGTCTGCTGGGTCAACAATGACAATGACATCTTGATAGTTTTTTGCAGCACTTCTGAGCATTGTTGGTCCACCAATGTCGATGTTTTCAACAGCCTCAGCAAAGTCACAGCCTTTCAAAATGGTTTGTTTGAATGGATAGAGATTGACAATGACAACATCAATTGTGTTGATGTTCAGTTTTTCAAGTTGATTCATGTGTTCAGCATTGCTTCTCATTGCCAAAAGTCCTGCATGAACAGCAGGGTGCAATGTTTTGACTCTACCATCAAGGCATTCAGGAAAATTTGTGATTTCAGAAATTCCAATGACTGGAATGCCTGCATCTTCAAGTTTTTTGTGAGTTCCACCAGTTGAAATGATTTCATAGCCCAAATCAACCAATTTTTTTGAAACAACTTCAATGTTCGTTTTGTCAGAAACACTGACCAATGCTCTTTTTTTCATTTTAGTTCCTCTATTTGTCTTTTTGAATTGTGTTTTGTCTAGTTGAACAGTTTTGCAAGTGTTTGTGGCAAAAGTTTGTGTTCTAGTTGCAAAACTTTTTGTTGCAAAGTTTCAGGAGTGTCATTTTCTTCAACTTTGACTTTTTCTTGTGCAATAATTTCGCCAGTGTCAGCACCCTCATCAACAAAATGAACAGTTGCACCACTTTCTTTTTCGCAAGCCTTGATGACTGCTTCATGAACCTTCATTCCATACATTCCCATTCCACAAAATTTTGGAATGAGTGATGGATGAATGTTGATGATTTTCTTGTCATATGCTTTGACTATGTTTGAAGTCAAAATTGAAAGATAGCCAGCAAGAACAATGTATTCCACGTTTTTTTCTTTTAACTTTGCAATCAAATTGTCATACATTTTTTCAAGGTTTTCAAAGTTGCTTTTTTGATAGATAGCAGTTTCAATTCCATGTTTTTTTGCTCTTTCAAGTGCAAAAATTTCAGGTTTTGATGCAACCACAAGTTGAATTTTGGCATTCAGTTGTTGATTTTCAATCGCATCAATGATGCTTTGCAAATCACTTCCACCACCCGACACAAAAACTGCTATGTTTGTCATAGTTGAACGCCTTCTTTGTCTGTGACTTCGCCAATCACCACTGCTTGTTCTCCAATTGAGTTTGCAAAAGCAACAACATCATTTTCTGTTCCAGCAGGGACAGCAAGCACCATTCCTATGCCCATGTTGAATGTGTTGCACATTTTTTCATAACTGATTCCTGAGCGCTTTTGAAGTGCTTTGAAAATTGCAGGAAGTTCATAACTGTCACGATTGATTTTTGCACCCAAACCTTTTGGAATGATTCTTGGCACGTTTTCAATGAAGCCACCACCTGTGATGTGAGCAATTCCGTTGACCGTGAATTTGTCAATGATTTTCAAAATGCTCTTGACATAAATTCTTGTTGGAGTGAGCAAAACTTCTGCTGGGGTTGCTTGCAAATCTTCATCAAATTTTTCAAGTTCTTCTTTGATTGGTGGAAAGAGTTGTCTGACAAGTGAATAGCCATTTGAGTGAATTCCACTTGATTTCAAACCAACAAGAATGTCCCCTTTTTTGATTTTTGAACCATTGATAACTTTGTCACGTGTTGTTGTTCCACATGAGAAACCTGCAATGTCATATTCATCATTTGAATAGAAGCCTGGCATTTCGGCAGTTTCGCCACCAATCAATGCACAGCCTGCTTGTCTGCATCCTTCTGCAACACCTTTGACAATTTCTGCAACTCTTTCAGGGACAAGCACTGATTGAGCCAAATAGTCCAAAAAGATGAGAGGTCTTGCACCTTGGCAAACAATGTCGTTTACACACATTGCAACTGCATCAATTCCGATTGTATCGTGTTTGTCCAAAACAAAAGCATATTTCAACTTTGTTCCCACACCATCAGTTCCAGCCACCAAAACTTCGCCATCTGGTTTGTCTGACAAAGCATAAAAGCCACCAAAAGAACCAAGGTCACCAACAACATTTTCGTCATAGGTTGACTTTACATATTCTTTCATCATTTTGACTGCTGAATAACCTCTTTCAACATCCACACCTGATTGTTTATAATC
>CAYPVP010000062.1:0-8378 GCA_964414205.1 uncultured Bacteroidaceae bacterium
ATTATAGAGAAAATTCAAAAAAAAGTTAGGAGTGAAAATGGCATCAGAAAAGAATAGTGCTAACGCAAAAAAGCCAGAAAAGCAAAAAAAATTGCTTCTTAGAAAAATTTTTCATACTACATGGGAAACTCGTGAAGAAAGAGTTCCTGACAAACTCAGAATGCCTGATGGAAAAATTGTCCCTTACACTCCAAAATATACTGCAACTTTGAGCGGTGCTTGGAAGGCATACAAAGACAACACAAAAGCAATGCTCATTTCAAGCATCTATTTTGCATTGTTCCTTGTTCCGTTGCTAGTGCTGATTTTTTATGGATTGCCACAAATGCTCGGCATTGCCATTGGGTCATCATTCAACTTTATGGGAAATCTTGGTGTAGGCTATCCTGGTGTCGTTGACAGCATTTCGCAAGCCATTGTCGCTCGACTTGGAGTTTATCAATATTTCTTCATTTTTGTTTTTGCTGGCGCTGTGGTTGCTTCAATTGGAATGGCAGGCTTGGCAACAGTTGCAAAAAAAGTTATGTTCAACGAAAAAGTTGAAACCGTTTCAAAAAAGAAATCAAAAGATGGAAAGGCTCATTCTGTTGCAGAAGTGTTTTTCAAAGGTGTATGGCAACATGGTTGGAAATATTTGCTTGCAGTCACACTTGGTGGCGCAATTTTGCTTGCAATGGTTTCTGCATTGGTTTTTCAATTGAAATGCAGTGCTTTGGGAACTTCTGGTCCTGCTAGCATTTGTGCTGTTGTGTTCACTTGGTTGTTTGGCGCTCCATTGCTAATGATTCCTTATGCCACAATGACAATCATTCCATCATACAAGATGAATTTTGTCAGAACTTTGTCAACAGCATTGGTTTTGTCAGTAAACAAGTTCCCAAAATATTTCATAGTTGGCGCACTTTCATTTGTGCCATTTGGTATTATGTTTGTTTCATCAATGCTTTCATACATCTTGATTGCTGTTGTGATTGTGTTTGGCTTTTCATTGATTGCAATGATGTGGACTGGACTTGGACAATCAAGTTATATTTCTTGCGCAGCAAAGTTTCAAGAAATTGAAGAAGTAGAACGCATCGAAAATGCAACAAAGGCTAGACAAGAGCGCTATCAAGCACAAAAAGAAGCAAACAAACAAAACAAGCCAACAGGAAACAAGACAAACAATAAACAACAATATCAAAATCCTAAAAAGAAAAAGAAAAAATAATGGCGAAGATTTATGATTTTAATTTGACAGCAAAAGAAAATTTGG
Organism: uncultured Bacteroidaceae bacterium; assembly: GCA_964414205.1. Taxonomy (GTDB): domain Bacteria; phylum Bacillota; class Clostridia; order Christensenellales; family CAG-917; genus STD2-102. Next base: position 1,256 of record CAYPVP010000062.1, read on the forward strand.
AATTTGCAAATCATGCTTTTGAACATTCCGAATTTGAAAAGGCTGTTGGATATGCGACAAGTTCAATAAAACAAAATCCTGACAATATTGAGGCGATGGTATTACTCGCCTCAATTTATTCTATTCTTGGAACATTGGAACAATCAAACAAATGGCTATATCGTGCTTTTGCTCGTGCAAAATCATATGAAGAAAAAATGATGGTTGTTTCTGAAATTGTAAAAAACTGTTGTCAAAATGATGACATGGAAACTGCTGAATTTTATTTGACAAGTTTGGGAAATCGTTTTCGAGAAGAAAAAGTTTTGGGCGATTTGGACATGGAAGTGGTTGAAGATGCCGTTGAACCTGAATTGGAATTTGAAAACGAACCTGAATTCACTTTGGTGTTTCCAAAATCAAATGAATTCTACTATGAACAAATTGAAAAGTCGCATGAACTTGTTCAAGAAAGAAAATTTGATGAGGCATTGCAACTGCTTGATGAAATTGATGAAAATTGCAAGTTCTACAACTCGGCATGCCATTTGAAACTCGTTTGTTTGCTTTTGAAAGAAGACTTGGACAGAGTCGTTTTGGAAGCAGAGCAAATGTTGAAAAACAATGAATATTTGCCAATTCGATGCACCCTCATCACTGCGTTGATGTTGCAAGACAAAAATGATTTGGCAAGAGAAATGTTTGATGAACTCACCAAAAAAGAATATTTTTCAATTGAAGAAATGAGTGTAATCATGCCACTATGTGTCAGTTTTCAGTTGCATGAAGAAGTTTTGAAATATGCAAAAAGGTTGATTAAAATCACAAAATGTCAACCACAAACCATGCTTTGGATGGCACAAGCCCAATTCAATTTGGGTGAAAAAGAAGATGCCAAAAACACACTTGTCAAAGTCAAAAATTTGTATCCTGAATATGATGCCATTGACTACTATTTGAAAGCAATTTCAAATGAAAACACAAAAAACTTGGAATATTGCATTGGAATTCCGTTGACTGAAATTGTGGACAGACAAGTTCGATTGAAACAAGTTTTGTTTATGGAAAATGCAGAACTTATGGCAATGATAAAAACTGATAGCGATTTCAGAAACTTTTTGATTTGGGCATTCAAAGAAACTGATGGAAAGCCTTTGACTGCATTGGTTTACAAATTGAATGAAGTGTGGTGTGATTTTGTTTCTGATTTGTACATTGACACGCTCATCACAAAAGATGGTGAAACTTCTGTTGCAAATGCCATTTTGCTTGGAATGATGCAAAATGCTTCGGATATCTACACTTTCATCACATTGAACAATCGTTGCAAAGTGATTGACATGGACGTTCCAAAAGCGTTTTTGAAATTGCCATCGATGTTTCAACACGCATTTGTAAATGCTACAATGGAAAACGTTTCAAACATTGATGATGCAACTGACAATTTGGAATTTTTGACTTCCTACATAAACAGTTTTGCAACATTGAATGAAAATGGTGAACTTGAATGGCTTGTGCCAAATGGCGAAAAAGCAATGCGATTTAAATCAGCAAAGACTTTGCTTGCCGTCATGGTGTTCAATTCTGCATTTGAAGATGAAAATGACATCAAACACATTTGTGAATTTTATGATATAAGCATTGCGACATTCAAAAAATATTGGAAGTTGCTGAATGGAGAAAAAGGCTGATATGACTGATTTTGAAAAAAAGATTATGGCAATTGAAGTGATTGCAAATGAAAATGAAACCTATCAAAACAAGTTGGATAGTTATGAATATCTTTCTTTGGAAGGTGAAGAAGTCATTGACAAAATGATCGAAAAACTCTATGTTTTGGAAGGCGATTCTGCACAAATGTTTGTCGAAATTTTGGCAAATTTTAAAGGTAGAAAAGAAATTTATATGTGGCTCGTAACCTATTTTATGCGTGGAGATGACATTCCATTGTTTTCAAGATTGCTTGGAGCATATGGAGAAGAAAGTGCCATTGAAATTTTGCAAGAATTTGCCGAAGACAACAAACTTGACTACAATGAGTTTATGGAAATTCGCAATGCTATTGAAGAATTGGGAGGCGATTTTGATTGCAAACAAGATTTTTCAAAAGACCCTTTCTATCGCTTTATCAAGGGACTTGATGATAAAGAAGAAGTGTTGAGTGAAGATTTGTTGGAAGTAGCACGAAAAGTTGATGAAGAAAATCTCAGTTGTGAAGATGATTGTGATGCTGGCTGTCAAGATGATGATTGCGTGTGTCATGGCGAAGACGATGACAGCGAAGAAGATTTTGAAACTTCAAAAGATGTTGATGAAAACGGCTATTTGAATTGAAATTTTTGAACACAAAAAATATGTGAATTTTTTGGTTTAGTTCTTCAAAAAACAGTTTGATTACAGACAAAAAACCACATGCAGAAACCATTGGATACAAATTGTTTACAATGTTGTCAAAGCCCCAAAAACTTAATGGATAACTCAAAATTAGCGACAGCAAAAGCAAAGATACTTGCTTGAACCTGTTGCTTTTTTGTTGCGTTGAAAACTCTTGTGACATTGTGTCAATGAGAACTTTTTGCGAAGAAACCAAAGTTGTGAAAACAGCAAGCAACATAAGAATTGCGCAAATGTCTTCAATGTGAAATTTTTTTGAAATGTCCAGCAATGGCATTTCAGTTTGCATGCCATTTACGAGTTGATGAATGAGAAATATCATGAGAGAAAGAGAAACGCCCGTGATGATTGTTGAAAGCACAATTTCTTTTGTTGAGGCGTCTTTCCCTTCTTTTTCTGCAAGGTCGCTTACAAGAAAAAGATTCATCATGCTGTATGCTAGTGGATGCAAAAATGATGGACTGCCAGTCGTCAAAGTTGGCTCTTTTGAAAAAATGACAATGATGATGACAATGATTGCAGGAACAGCAAGAACATTTGCAATTTTGATTTTGTTGATTCCAAAATAAACGATTAAAGAAGACAAAAAACCAAAAAATAGTGAAGACAAGGGAAATGAAAACCACATTTCAAACAAACTTTGGCTTGCACTCAGCATTGCTGAAACTGAAACTACTGATGCAAGCAGTATCAGAAAATTGTAGAATATATTGTTTTTTTGTGTTGATTTTTTTCCGTGAAACATAAACAACATCAACAGCAAAGCGATGTAGAACCCAGAAAGTGTTGCAGAAATTGGAGAAATACCCCCAAAAAATGTTGAAATTTCTTTGCCACTTGCAAAACCAGCGCCAATTACTGCACCGACAAAAAGCATAGAAATTTTGATGGCTTTTTTCATGGTATATCTTATTCATGCTTTGACAATATTATTTTTGGAATAAAATCTTGAATAAAATTCAATCTAAATACAATAAAAATTCTTGCAAAGGGCGTTCAATCGTTTGACAATGACCTTGAAAAAAGTTTATCATAGTAAAAATATAAAATATATCTAGAACAGAAGATAATCTAAGCAAAATAAGGAGATTTTGAGATGAGTAAAATTGTTAAAGAAGGTTTGACTTTTGATGATGTATTGTTGATTCCACAACATTCCAGTGTGTTGCCAAATCAAGTTAGTCTTGCAACGCAGTTGACATCTGACATAAAATTGAACATTCCATTGTTGTCTGCATCAATGGATACAGTCACTGAATATAAGTTGGCAATTGCAATTGCTCGTGAAGGTGGACTTGGAATGATTCACAAAAACCTTTCAATCGAAGAGCAAGCAGAACAAATTGACAAAGTAAAAAGAAGTGAGCATGGTGTCATAACTGACCCTTTCTTCCTTTCTCCTGAACACAAACTGTCAGATGCGCTAGATTTGATGAAACACTACAAAATCAGTGGTGTTCCAATCACTGTTGCTGGAAAACTTGTTGGAATTTTGACAAACCGTGATTTGCGCTTTGAAACAAATTTTGACCAACCAATTGCAAATGTCATGACAAAAGACAAACTTGTCACTGCAAAAGAAGGTGTCACTCTTCAAGAAGCACAAAAAATTCTTGGACAACACAGAATTGAAAAATTGCCAATTGTTGATGCAAACTACAACTTGAAAGGGCTCATCACAATCAAAGACATTGAAAAAGCAATTCAATATCCAAACAGTGCAAAAGACCAAAACGGTCGTTTGCTTTGTGGTGCTGCTGTCGGAACTGCACCAAACACCATGGAAAGAGTTGAAGCATTGGTCAATGCAAGAGTTGACGTTCTTGGAATTGACACTGCTCATGGACACAGCGACAAAGTTTTGGAAGTTGTCAGAAAAGTAAAAGCCAAATATCCAAACCTTGCAATCATTGCAGGAAATGTTGCAACTGCTGACGCAACAGAGGCTTTGATTGATGCTGGCGCAGATGTTGTCAAGGTTGGAATTGGACCTGGTTCAATTTGCACCACACGAGTTGTTGCAGGAATTGGTGTGCCTCAAATCACAGCAGTCATGGACTGTGCTGAAAGAGCAGACAAACTTGGAAAGAGAATCATTGCTGATGGTGGAATCAAATTTTCTGGTGACATCACAAAAGCAATTGGAGCAGGTGCTTCGGCTGTTATGCTTGGAAGTTTGTTTGCAGGAACAAAAGAAACTCCTGGCGAACTTGAAATCTATCAAGGAAGAAGTTTCAAAGTCTATCGTGGAATGGGTTCTTTGGCTGCAATGGCTGCGGGAAGCAAAGACAGATATTTCCAAGATGACAACAAAAAATTTGTTCCAGAAGGTGTTGAAGGTCGTGTTCCTTATCGTGGAACTTTGGCTGACACAATCTATCAATTGATGGGTGGACTTCGTTCTGGAATGGGCTATTGTGGAATGGCAACAATCGATGACCTTCGCCAAAATGCCCAATTTGTAAAAATCACTAGTGCTTCTTTGGTTGAAAGTCACCCACATGACATCTCAATCACAAAAGAAGCGCCAAACTACTCAACAAGGGGCTAAACCTTTGTTGGTGGATGTTGCAAAATCATTTGCACTTCCAAAAATTCATCTTTTGCAATCTGAGAGAATGCAAAAAGGTTAGGTACGATTTTGAAAAGAAAAGATATTAGAAACATTGCAATCATTGCTCACGTTGACCATGGCAAGACAACTTTGGTTGATGGAATGCTCCGTCAATCAGGAACTTTTCGTGAAAACCAACAGGTTGACACAAGAGTTATGGACAATGGCGATTTGGAAAAAGAAAGAGGAATCACTATTCTTGCAAAAAACACTTCAATTCACTACAAGGGAGTCAAAATCAATGTCATTGACACTCCTGGACACGCCGACTTCGGTGGTGAAGTAGAACGTGTTTTGAAAATGGTTTCTGGTGTTGTTTTGTTGGTTGACTCAGCAGAAGGCCCTATGCCTCAAACAAGATTTGTTTTGCAAAAGGCATTGGAACTTGGACACAAAATCATCATTTGCGTCAACAAAATCGACAAACCTGATGCTCGTTCAAAAGAAGTCGTTGATGAAGTTTTGGAATTGTTGCTCGATTTGAATGCAACTGATGAACAACTTTTCAGCCCTGTTTTGTTCTGTTCAGGAAGAAATGCAACAGCAACAAAAGATTTGGATGTTCCAGGCGAAAATTTGAACCCATTGTTTGAAACAATTTTGGAACACATTGATTGCCCAGAAGGTGATGAATCTGCTCCATTCCAAATGTTGGTTTCATCAATTGGCTACAATGAATTTGTCGGTAGAATTGGAATTGGCAGAATTGAAAGAGGAACATTGAGTGTCAATCAAGGCGTCACTGTTTGTGATTTCTTTGACAGAATTGCTCCATACAAATCAAGAGTTGCAACAGTTTTCCAAATTGAAGGCTTGAAAAGAGAACAAGTTGAAACTGCAAAAGTTGGCGACATTGTTTGTTTTAGTGGAATTGAGAACATTACTATTGGAAACACCATTTGCGACAACAGCAAAATGGAAGCATTGCCATTCATAAAAATCAGCGAACCAACAATTGAAATGACTTTCTCTGTCAATGATTCTCCATTTGCTGGAAAAGAAGGAAAATTTGTCACCACAAGACACCTTAGAGAAAGATTGCAAAAAGAATTGTTGAAAGATGTTTCTTTGCGTGTTGAACCAACAGATTCAACAGATAGTTTCAGAGTTTTGGGAAGAGGCGAAATGCACCTTTCAATTTTGATTGAAACAATGCGTAGAGAAGGATATGAATTTGCTGTTGGAACTCCAAGAGTTTTGTTCAAAGAGGAAAATGGCAAAAAACTTGAACCAATGGAAAAATTGTTGGTTGATGTGCCACAAAATCTTGTTGGAACAGTCATGGAAAGCATGGGCGTCAGAAAAGGCGAATTGCTTGACATGGTTCCATTTGGAAGCAGAATTCGTTTGTCTTTTGTTGTTCCTGCTCGTGGTTTGTTTGGTTTCAAAAATGAACTTTTGACAAACACAAAGGGTGAAGGAATCATGAACACTTCTTTTGCAGGCTATCAAGAATTCAAAGGCGACATTCCTCGTCGTTCAACAGGTTCGTTGGTTGCTTTTGAACAAGGAACTGCAATGACCTATGGACTGTATAATGCGCAAGAGAGAGGACAACTTTTCATTTCTGCTCAAACAGAGGTTTATCAAGGCATGGTTGTTGGAGTGTCACCAAAACCTGATGACATTCAAGTCAATGTTTGCAAAAAGAAACATGTCACAAACACTCGTTCATCAGCATCAGATGACGCATTGAGATTGGTTCCACCAGCAAATTTGAGTTTGGAAGAAGCAATCGAATTCATCAACAATGATGAAATGTTGGAAGTCACTCCAAAGAACATTAGAATTAGAAAGACAATTTTGGATGCTACAACTCGTTTGAAAATTGCAAACAGAAAGGTTGACTAACCTGTTTTGAAACAAAACAATATAGTTCTAAAAGAAACAACAAGCCTGTGTGTTCAAAAATGAATACACAGGCTTGTTTTATCAATAGAGAGATATGAGTTCAACAATATTCTTTTAATTGCAATGGTATGTGAATTGTGCAAATTTAATTGTTTTTATGAAATGACAAAATAAAATATAAATCATAAATAAAATATGAATCATAAATTAAATAAGCATATATAAAACATATTTTAAACATAAGATAAGTATTAAAGTTATATTTAGAAATGTTGCAAAAGAAAC
>CAYPVP010000063.1:0-8058 GCA_964414205.1 uncultured Bacteroidaceae bacterium
AATTTTGAAAATGAAAAACCTAATGTTTTTGAAGTTGAAAATTTAAACAAAATTACATTGCCAATGATTGACGATGAATTGTTGAGAAATTGTTTTGTAGAAATCAGAAACATTTCAAAAAAACTCAATTTTTGTTCATATGAAAATTTAGTTCAAAAATTGTCACAGTTGTTGAACATTTCAAAATTGCAAACGAAAATTGCGATTGAAATTTTGTCTGAATTGAAGTTGGTTTCTTTTGAAGAAAAAAACAAAATTGCTGTTTCATCTCACAAAACTGATTTGAATCTGTCAAAATTGTATTTACGATTGAAAAAAAACTAACAAAAAATTTGAGAAAAGAAGAAAAAATAAATAGTACCCTTGCAATCTCTAATTATAGAGTTTACAATTACAATAAAAATGTGGTAAAAAAAATGTGTAAAAATGAAATTTTGATTGAAAAACTTAATAAAGCCTTTCCTGAAAACATTGATGTGGTGATGAAAGCGTATGATTTTGCTCAAAATGCTCATCAAGGACAAAAAAGAAGTTCAGGAGAAGACTATTTCATTCATCCATGTGCTGTTGCAGAAATCTTGACGGATTTTGGTTTTGATTCGTCGACTGTTACAGCAGCATTTTTGCATGATGTTTTGGAAGACACGCCTGTCACTGCTGATGAAATTGAGGCTGAATTTGGTCATGAAATTTTGGAACTTGTGGAAGGTGTCACAAAACTTGACAAATTGCAATTTTCAAGCAAAGAAGATGCACAAGCAGAAAATTTTAGAAAAATGTTTTTTGCAATGGCAAAAGATTTGAGAGTCATCATCATCAAGTTGGCTGACCGTTTGCATAATATGCGCTCCCTCAAATATCAACCATCGCACAAGCAAATTTATACAGCAAATGAAACCTTGGAAATTTATGCTCCACTTGCTGGAAGACTTGGAATTTCATTTTTCAAGTGCGAACTTGAAGACATTGCAATGTCATATATTTATCCAGAAGACTATAAATACATTTCAAACTATATCAACAAGAAAAAAGAAGAAAGACAAAGTTTTTTGCAAACAATTTGTGATGAGATTCGTGCAAAACTTGATGACCTTGGCATAAAAGGGGAAGTCAACGGAAGACCAAAACATTTTTATTCCATTTTCAAAAAAATGAAAAAATTGAACATGGACATTGACCAAATCTATGATTTGATTGCTGTTAGAATCATTGTTGATGATGTCAAAGATTGCTATACGATGCTTGGCGAAGTTCACAACATGTGGAAACCTTTTCCTGGCAGAGTAAAAGACTACATTGCAATGCCAAAAGCAAACAACTATCAATCTTTGCATACAACGGTTATGACAAAGTTTAATGAAACATTTGAAATTCAAATTCGCACCCAAGAAATGCACCATATTGCAGAATATGGAATTGCTGCACACTGGAAATATAAAGAAGGAAAGAACAAACAAAGCGCACTTGATGACAAGGTTAGATGGCTGAGAGAAGTCATGGAAGCCGAAATGGATGAAGACAATGCCAAAAACTTTTTGGCTGCTGTCAAAATCAATGTTTTTGATGACGAAGTTTTTGTTTTTACTCCAAAAGGCGATGTTTTTGATTTGCCAGTTGGTTCAACACCAATCGACCTTGCCTACAAAATTCACAGTGCAATTGGAAACAAGTGCGTTGGTGCAAAAATAAACAAAAAAATTGTTTCGTTGTCCACAAAACTTGTCACAGGTGACATTGTGGAACTTATGACTTCAAACAATGCAAAAGGTCCAAGCCGTGATTGGTTGAATTATGCAAGAACGGCAAATGCTCGCTCAAAAATTCGTGCTTTTTTCAAAAAAGAAATGAAGGAAGAGAATGTCAAGCGAGGCAAGGACATGCTTGAACATGAAGCGAAAAGAAGAGGCTACAACTGGGGCGAACTCGCTTCTGTTCCAAAAGCCCTTGATTCTTTCATGCAAAAACATACTATGAGTTCGATTGATGACCTTTATGCGACTGTTGGTTATGGTGGACTGACGACCAATCAAGTTTTGTTCAAATTGATTGATGCGTGGAAATCAAGAGTGCTTTCAGATGATGAGATTTTCAATTCAATTGAAGCCAAAGCCAAACAAAATGAAGAAAATGCACCAAATTCTGAAAGTTCTAAAAAAGCAAAAGGTGGTGTTCTCATTCGTGGTTTCAGTGATTTCAGTGTGAGATTGTCGCACTGCTGTTCTCCTGTTCCTGGTGATGAAATTGTTGGATATGTTTCTCGCGGTAGAGGAGTCAGTGTTCACCGTGCTGATTGCCCAAATGTCAAGGGTATGGAACCTGAAAGATTGATTGAGGCAAAGTGGGATAGGCTTGTCAGTGAGTCTTACACTGCAAATTTGAAAATTTCTTGCGAAAACAGAGGAGGACTTCTTGCAGAAGTAACGGCTGTGATTGCATCGCTCAAAATGAGCATTTTGGGTGCAAATGTAAAGGTTGTCAAAACTAGCAACTTGGCACTTATTGATGTTTCGATTGAAATTGTTTCAACACATCAACTTGATGATGTGGTCAAAAAAATCAGAAACCTCAGTGGAATTATTGATGTCAGAAGATAAATTTTGACTTTTAACACAAAATTCGAGAAAGTTCTGATGAAGAACTTTTTTCGTAGATAATATTGTTTTTTAAAGGAACTTTTTGATGAAAATTTTTCAATTGCAAACAACTTCACTTCAAACAAACACCTATATTGTCCAAAATGGCAACAAAGGTTTTGTTGTTGACCCTGGTGGAGACTATGAAAAAATCAAAGAAAAAATCGATAGAAACGGAATTGACATTGAAGCCGTTTTGTTGACTCATGGACATTTTGACCATGCAAATTCAGCATTGTTTTTTCAACAAAACAATGCAAAAGTTTTTTGTCATGAAAATGATTTGGAAAAATTGACAACTTTTAGAGGAATGGCATTTTGGGGTGGAGTTCAACAAAACAAAGTGACTGCTGATGTTGTTTTGCATGGTGGAGAAACATTGAATGTCGCTGGACTGAAAATTGAAGTTGTTTGGACACCTGGTCATTCTTTGGGCAGTGTATGTTATATCGTTGAAGACAAAATTTTTTGTGGAGATACAATTTTTTTGACATCATATGGAAGAACTGATTTTTATGATGGCAGTCACGAACAAATCAAAGAATCAATTGAAAAAATTTTTGCGATTGAAGGTGACAAAAAATTGTTGCCAGGACATGGAGAGATGACAACTCTTGATTTTGAGAGAAAAAACAATATGATTTTGTTTGAATGAAAAAACTAACATAAATTATGATTTTTTGAGTTGATTTTGCAACTTCAATTTGTAAAATACGACTTGCGAATATGGAATTTTCAAAATGCAAATTGCTAATGGCATTATTTATTTTACGAAACATAATTTGTGTAATAAGACTTACAAAATATAATTTGCTATGTGATTTGTAAATTCGACTTGTAAAATTTGAATTGAAAATACGATTTGCAAAATGCGTTTTAGAAATGCGACTTGCAAAACATAACATGTAAAATACAACTTGCAAAAGTATTATAGAAATATTAAAGCAAAATATTGCTTCTGGGGAGAAATTTTTTGAAGATTTTTTTTGAACACAACACACCACAATACACCACTGATATGTTTGAGATTTTCAGAGGCTTTTTTCCATATTTGGAAGAAGGTTCAAAAGACGATGTTGAAGTTTTTCACTTGACAATGGACACCAAAATTTTTGAAGAAGAAGTGAAAGTCACAATGGTGTCAGATGTTTTTGAAAATTTCAACAAAATATTCCGATTCAAAATTGAAACTGACTTATCGTTTTTGGAAAGAAAGCGTGCTGAAAAGTGGAATGTTAAGATTGCTTTGTATAGAACTTTAAGTTTTTTGTCAAATGTTAATTTGCCATATGGTGCGTTGACAGGAGTCAGACCAACAAAACTTTTTGCTGATTTGGGAGAAAAGGCAGAAGACTTTTTTCGAGAAGAATTTTCGGTTTCAACAGAAAAATTGCAACTTGTAAAAAAAGTTGTTGAAACTCAAAAAGATTTGAAAAACAAAAATGATGAATATGATTTTTTTGTAAACATTCCATTTTGTCCAACTCGTTGCGCCTACTGTTCTTTTGTTTCAACTTCAATTTCAAAACAAAAAGAATTTGTTCAGCCATATGTTGAAAGTTTGTTAAAAGAAATTGAAAGTCAAAAAGAAATTATTGCAAAAAATTCAATTTCAATTCGTGCAGTCTATGTTGGTGGAGGAACTCCAACATCTTTGCAACCAAAACAACTTGAACGAATTTTGAAAGCATGCAATTTTGGACAAAAAGAAACCACCGTTGAGGCTGGAAGACCTGACACAATTTCTCGTGCAATGGTGAATATGTTGAAGCGAAACGGCGTTTCTAGATTGTCAGTCAACCCACAAACATTTCATGACAAAACTTTGAAATTGATTGGAAGACATCACACAAATGAAGACACATTGAATGCTTTCAAATTGTGCAAAAAAAAGTTTGACATAAACATGGATTTGATTGCTATGCTTCCAAATGAAACTTTTGATGATTTCAAAATTTCACTTGACACTGCAATCAAACTTTCTCCTGCAAACATCACTGTTCACACATTGTATATGAAAAAAGGTTCTCCTTTGAAAGAGTCTGGCTTTAAAGAAACAAATGTAGAAACGGCAAGACAAATGGTTGACTATGCCTATCAAAAACTTTCAGAGGCTGGATATTTGCCATATTATATGTATAGGCAAAAATATACAAGTGGAAATCTTGAAAATGTTGGATATTCTAAACCTCAAAAAGAATGTCTTTACAACATTGACATCATGCAAGAAGACACTTCGATTATGGCAGTTGGTGCTGGTGCGATTGCAAAAAAATTTCAACACAAAGAAAAATATATTGAAAGATTTGCACATTGCAAAGAGCCAAAAGACTATCTTGAACGCATTGATGAAATGATTGAAAAAAACTTTGAATTTTGGAATTTAAAATAGTAAAAATTATGAATTTTGAAATTTGAAATAGAAACAAAACTTTTGACATTTTTGAATTGAAAAATTTGTTTTGGACATCATTGAATTGAGAATATGCTCCAAAAGGCATTTTGATTTGAAATATTATTTGAAATTTAGGGGGTGTCTCTCGTTAAATTGTGCAAAAAATGCAGTGTAACTCAAAAATTTCAGGCAAAAAATCGAAGTGAAATTTTAGCCCATTATAAATTGACTATGTTGATTTTTTTTGCTCATTTCAATATATTTTTATTGCTAAAAAATGGTTTACATAAACTATAAACTGTGCTAATATATTGACATACTTCATACAAGGTTTAAACACAACTCCGAGTTTTTACGTTGTTTGAAGCAAATAAATTATCCAAAGAAGGAGAATAAAAATGGATAAAGTTACAAAAAAAGAAATCATTGAAAAATTTGCTCGCAAAGAAGGCGACACAGGTTCACCAGAAGTTCAAATCGCATTGCTTTCAAAAAGAATCGAAGAACTCACTGAACACCTCAAAGAACACAAGAAAGATCACCATTCAAGACGTGGACTTCTCATGTTGGTTGGACAAAGAAAGAACATGCTCAACTATTTGAAAGACACAGACATTGAACGCTATCGTGCTCTTGTGGCAGAACTCAATTTGCGTGTTGCAAAGTAAGTTTAGACTTTGTGAATAGGGCGGGTTTTTCTCGCCCTTTTTCTTTGATTTTTACAATCAAAAAATAGCCTAAAACAGGCTTTTATAGGTGATGATGGAATCACCAGAAGGAGAAAAATATGGAAAAAAGAATTTTCAAAACAGTCATCGGTGGACAAGAAGTTTCAATTGAAACAGGTGCATATTGTGGACAAGCAAATGGTTCATGTCTTGTTCGTTGTGGCGAAACTGTCGTTATGGTCAACGCAACAATGTCATCAGCACCAAGAGTCGGAATGGACTATTTCCCACTTGGAGTTGATTTTGAAGAAAAAATGTATTCAATCGGAAAGATTCCTGGGGGATTCAAGAAGAGAGAAGGCAGAGCAAGTGACAAAGCAATTTTGACATCAAGACTCATTGACAGACCTTTGCGCCCATTGTTCCCAAAGGGATTTTATAATGACGTAACAGTCGTTGCAACAACACTTTCTGTTGACCAAAATTTCCCACCAGAAGTTTGGGCAATGGTTGGTTCATCAGTTGCACTTTCAATTTCAGACATACCATTTGCAGGACCAACAGGTTCAGTTGTTGTTGGAATGGTTGACGGTGAATATGTCATCAACCCAAACAGTGAACAAAGAGCAAAAAGCAGATTGACATTGAACCTTGCAGGAACAAAAGATGCAATCATGATGGTTGAAGCAGGTTCAGACATCATTTCTGAAAAAGAAATGCTTGGAGCAATCTTGTTTGGTCATGAAGAAATCAAAAGAATTGTTGCTTTCATTGAAGAAATTCAAAAAGAAATTGGAAAAGAAAAAATTGTTCCTAATCTTGAAGTCATTCCTGATGAAATCAATTCAGCAGTTCGCGAATATGCAGACAAAAAGATGGACTATGTTTTGGAAACATTTGACCGTCAAGAAAGAGATGCTCGTGAAGATGCAATGAATGAAGAAGTTTTGGCACATTTTGCAGAAGACTTCAACGATTGCGACAAAAAAGTCAAATTCATCATGGACAGCCTTTACTATTTGAAAAAAGAAAAAGTTCGTGCAAAAATCACAAACGACGGCGTCAGACCTGATGGAAGAAAAACAACTGAAATCAGACCAATTTGGTGCGAAGTTGGAATGCTCCCAAGAGTTCATGGTTCAGCAGTTTTCACTCGTGGACAAACACAAGCCCTCACAACTTGCACACTTGGAACAATCAGTGAAGTTCAAAAACTTGAAGGACTTGACGAAGACTGCTACAAGAGATATATGCACCAATACAACTTCCCTGGCTATTCAACAGGAGAAGCAAAGCCACTTCGTAGCCCAGGACGCAGAGAAATTGGACACGGCGCTTTGGCAGAAAGAGCACTTGAACCAGTTTTGCCATCAGAAACTGAATTCCCTTATGCAATCAGAACAGTCAGTGACATTTTGTCATCAAACGGAAGCACATCACAAGCATCAGTTTGTGGTTCAACACTTTCTTTGATGGATGCTGGTGTTCCAATCAAAGCACCTGTTGCTGGAATTGCTATGGGACTCATCAAAGATGAAAGCCAAAACAAAGTTACAGTTTTGTCTGACATTCAAGGCCTTGAAGACTTCCTTGGCGACATGGACTTCAAAGTTGCTGGAACAAAAGACGGCATCACTGCAATTCAAATGGACATCAAAATCAAAGGCATCAGTGAAGAAATTTTGACTCGTGCATTGGAACAAGCAAGACTCGGAAGATTGTATATTCTTGACAAAATGCTTTCTACAATTCCTGAATCAAGAAATGAACTCAGCAAATATGCTCCAAAAATTGTTTCATTCCAAATCAACCCTGACAAAATTCGTGACGTCATCGGCAGTGGTGGAAAAACAATCAACAAAATCATTGAAGATACTGGTGTCAAAATTGACATCAATGACGAAGGAACAATTTTTGTTGCTTCAAATGACACAGAAAGAATTTCACATGCTCGTGCAATCATTGAAAACATTGTTCGTGACATTGAAGTTGGTGATGAATTTGAAGGTACAGTAACAAAAATCATGGAAAATGACAAAGGACAATTTGGTGCTTCTGTCAACCTCGCTCCTGGAAAAGACGGAATGATTCATATCAGCAAACTTTCAAGAGAAAGAGTTGAAAAAGTCACAGATGTTGTCAATGTTGGCGATGCAGTTGTTGTCAAAGTCATCAAAATTGACGAAAAAGGAAGAGTTGACCTTAGACTTGAAAAGAAACTTTAATATAAATTAAGTTTTTGAAAAAGTTTAGAAATTAACAGTAAAACGGCTATGAATTTTCATAGCCGTTTTTTATATTAAACCTAACCCCCAACGCAAACCTAACCCCCAACGCAAACCTAACCCCCAACGCAAACCTA
>CAYPVP010000064.1:0-7742 GCA_964414205.1 uncultured Bacteroidaceae bacterium
GTTTGTTTTTTACTAAATAATGTGGAAAAATTGATAAAAAGAAAAAACTGAAAAAATGCCAATTTTGATTGTCTGTCTTGAAAATTTGTTTTGTATGATTTATAATTGAAAAAAGACATTATGAGAGGTGGAACATGGATGACAAACATTTGATTATTACCATTGGAAGAGAATATGGCAGTGGTGGTCATGAAGTTGGCTTGAAACTTGCAAAACATTTTGGAATTCAACTTTATGACAAAGAAATCATCGATTTGATTGCCAAAGAAGGAGAACTTTCGGCAGATTTTGTGCATGAGTATGAAGAAACTCGCCCAAGGTTTCAATTTCCAATGCTTGTTGGTGGCACGGTGACACCATATTATCAACAAACATTTTCAGACAAAATTTTTATGGAACAATCAAAATTGATGCAAAGAGAAGCAAGCACCAAAAGTGGTGTGTTTATTGGCAGATGTTCTGATTATGTTTTGAGAAAAATGAATCCAATCAATGTTTTCGTTTGCTCTGATTTTGACAGCCGTGTCAAAAGAAAGATGTTGCAAGTTGATGAGAGTTTGGACACATTCAGCGTTGATGAAATGGAAAAAATCGTGAAGAATGTTGACAAAAGAAGAAGACAATATTATGAGTATTACAGTGACAAGAAATGGGGTGCATCATCGGGATATGATTTGTGCGTCAACACAGACAAGATTGGAGTTGATGGTGCTGTTGAAACTATCATCAGTTTTGTTGAAGCCATTGCAAAAAAATAAAATGAATTTAAAAAGTTTTGCGCTTTCTTTCTAGATTGCTTTTGCATTGATGTATGTTGTGCGACAAGATAGAACGAAAAGTGCAAAACTTTTTTCTTTTGCCATAAAGTTGGTTTAAATCAAATGCTGGTTGAATGCAAATGATGGTTTAAAACAAATGATGATTGAAAAACTTGTGTTCAATCAAAAAAGTAAAGATAAAGAAAAAATTCAACATCTATGTTGTGAAAGTGGAAAATTTGAGTTTTGATTGAAATGGGCAAGACCGTTCAAATTGTTTTGATGCAAGTTTTATGCACGAGTAATTATTGACTATTCCATATTTAATTGATAAAATGTAACTATAAAAAAAAAGAAGGCAAAAAGTATGAGTATTTATAATGGCAAAACATTGATGATTACAGGTGGAACTGGCAGTTTTGGTAATGCCGTTCTAAACCGTTTTATAAACACGGACATAAAGGAAATCAGAATTTTCAGCAGAGATGAAAAAAAGCAAGATGACATGCGACATAAATATCAAGCAATTTCTCCTGAACATTCCGACAAAATCAAATTTTACATTGGAGATGTTCGTGACATTCAAGGTGTAAGAAACGCTATGCACAATGTTGATTTCATTTTCCATGCAGCCGCTCTCAAACAAGTTCCAAGTTGCGAATTCTTTCCTATTGAAGCAGTCAAAACCAATGTTTTGGGAACTGAAAATGTTTTGCAAGCAGCGATTGACGCAGGCGTAAAAAAAATCATTTGTTTGTCAACCGACAAAGCAGCCTACCCTGTCAATGCGATGGGAACTTCAAAGGCAATGATGGAAAAAGTCATTGTGGCAAAGGCAAGAACAGTTGAACCATCAAAAACAACCATTTGTTGCACTAGATATGGCAATGTTATGTGCAGTCGTGGAAGCGTCATTCCTTTGTTTATTGACCAAATCAGACAAGGACAATCTATGACCGTGACCGAACCTAGAATGACTCGATTCATCATGAGTTTGGAAGAAGCAGTTGACCTTGTTTTGTTCGCATTTGAGCATGGTGAAAGTGGAGATATTTTGGTTCAAAAAGCACCGTCTTGCAAAATTGCAGATTTGGCTGAGGCTGTTGGAGAACTTTTTGGAAACACAAAAGAAATCAAGAACATAGGAATTCGACATGGCGAAAAAATGTTTGAAACATTGCTTACAAATGAAGAATGTATCAATGCGATTGACATGGGCGATTTTTATCGTGTCCCATGTGACAAACGTGACTTGAACTATGACAAATATTTCACCGAAGGCAATGAACTCGGAGAAGATTTGCATGAATTTGACAGCAACAACACAGAATTGCTAACTGTTGAAGAAATAAAAGGCAAACTTTTGGAATTGGACTACATCAAAAAACAACTTGTAAAGATGAATATAGGTGAAAAATGAAATTGCTTGTCACAGGTGCAAAAGGATTTGTTGGAAAAAATTTGATTGCAGAATTGAAAAATATTCAATGTGGAAAAAGCAAAAATGTGATGCTTGATGAAAGCATTGAGATTTTTGAATGCGATTTGGAAACTTCAAAAGAAGAATTGGAAGATTTCGCATCAAAATGTGACTTTGTTTTTCATTTGGCAGGAATCAACAGACCAAAAAATGTTGATGAATTTATGGAAGGCAACTTTGGTTTTACATCTGAATTGCTTGATTGCCTAAAAAAGCATGAGAACAAAGCACCAATTTTGATGTCGAGTTCAATTCAAGCAGAACTTGACAATGACTATGGCAAAAGCAAGCGAGCAGGTGAAGTGTTTTTGAGAGATTATGGCAGAGCCTATGGAATCAGCACTTTCATTTTTAGATTGCCCAATGTGTTTGGAAAATGGAGCAAGCCAAACTATAACAGTGCTGTTGCAACATTTTGTCACAACATTGCACGAGGTTTGCCAATTACAGTCAGTGACAGAAAGCATGCTTTAAATTTGGTTTATATTGATGATGTTGTAAATGCCTTTCTAAATGTTTTGTCGGATAATGTTGAATATGAAAAAGGCTATTGCAGTGTTCCAATTTCATACAATGTGACTCTTGGTCAAATTGTTGATTTGCTTGAAAATTTCAAAAAGCAAAGAGAAAATTTGCAATTACCAAACATGAAGAATGCGTTTGAAAAAAAATTATACTCAACCTATTTGAGTTTTTTGCCTACTGACAGTTTTTCTTATTGTTTAAATTCGCATGAAGATGCAAGAGGTTCATTCACAGAGTTTTTGCACACAGAAAACAATGGACAAATTTCAGTCAACATTTCAAAGCCTCACATTGTCAAAGGACAACACTGGCACAACACAAAAAATGAAAAGTTTTTGGTCGTTTCTGGCAAAGGTGTGATTAGGTTCAGAGAAATTGGTTCAACAGAAGTTGTTGAATATTTTGTATCGGGAGAAAAATTGGAAGTTGTTGACATTCCATGTGGCTATACTCACAACATAGAAAATTTGGGTGATAGCGACATGGTCACAATCATGTGGTGCAATGAAATTTTCAATCCAAACAAGCCAGACACATTTTTTGAGGAGGTTTGAATTTCAAAATTTGAAATTTCAAAATAGAAAATGGAAAAAATGAAAGTGATGACAATTTTGGGCACAAGACCCGAAATCATTCGTTTGTCAGCATGCATAAAGGCTTGCGACAAATATTTCAATCATATTTTGGTTCATACAGGTCAAAATTGGGATTATACGCTAAACCAAGTTTTTTTCGAGAATTTGGAACTTAGAGAACCTGATTATTTTTTGAATTGCGTTGGCAAAGATTTGGGCGAATCAATGGGAAACATCATTGCCAAGTCATATGAAATCATTGAGAAAGAAAAACCTGATGCAGTTTTGATTTTGGGCGACACCAACAGTGCTTTGTCAGCAATTTCTGCAAAACGCTTGAAAGTTCCAATTTTTCATATGGAAGCAGGAAATCGTTGCTGGGATTGGAATGTTTCAGAAATGATTAACCGTAGAGTTGTTGATGCCATTTCTGACATAAACATGCCATACACAGAACATAGCAGAAGATATTTGCTCAGCGAAGGTATTGATGGAAAAACTATGTTTGTGACTGGTTCTCCAATGCGAGAAGTTTTGCAAACATACTCTGCAAAAATTGACGAAAGCAATGTTCTCAACGAACTTGGTTTGCAAAGTGGAAAATACATTTTGCTTTCAAGCCATCGAGAAGAAAACATTGACAATGAAGAACATTTTTTCAGTTTGATGAATGCCATAAACAACATTGCTGAAACCTATCAAATGCCTGTGATTTATTCTACACACCCAAGAAGCAAAAAGTTTATTGAAAAACGCAATTTCAAATTTCACCCATTGGTGCAAAGTTTGAAACCGTTTGGTTTTTTTGACTACAACAAATTGCAAAAAAATGCTTACTGTGTGTTGTCTGACAGTGGAACTTTGTCAGAAGAAAGTGCAATGCTAAACTTTCCTGCTGTTCTCATCAGAACAAGCACCGAAAGACCAGAGGTGTTGGACAAAGGCAGTGTTGTCATTGGTGGAATTACTACAAAAGATATTTGCCAAGCAATGGATATGGCTGTTGCAATGAAAGACAACAACGAGCCATATGTTGTGGCAGAAGACTATGCTGACACAAATGTGAGTTTGAAAGTTGTAAAAATTATTCAAAGTTATGCTAAAATCGTAAACATCACAACATGGCAAAAATGATTTTTGCAACATTTGCAACAATGTTGTTAAAAACAGTAATCATTTATAAACAATAATCATTGATTAACATCAATCTTTGATAAACAATAATCATTGATAAACATCAGTCTTTGATTCGCTTCAAAAATGAATTGCAAAACGTTTTCAATTTTGAAAAAACATCTAAATTTAAAATATAAAGATTGAAAAAGCACCCGAGTTGGTGCTTTTTTTATGTCATTTTCAAATTTGAAATCTTCATTGTTTTGTGCATAGAAATCAAGGTGTGTTTTTTGATATAAACTATTTACAATCTAGGTCATATGCAAGCGTAGAAATCGACAAAAAAGTGCAAAATTAAACAAGTTGACAAAGATATAAAATGTGTTTTGCAAATTCGCCTTAATAGTTGACAAAATTTGAAAATAAGGGTTTCAAAAAGAATAAATATATGTTAAAATTCAAGATGTAAGAACTTTTTGAAATAATGATTTAGTTGTAAAACATAAACAAGTTTGTTTAAGAATAATCAATACAATCAATGAAACCAAAAAAAGCATAAAAATGCAGATGATAGAGGTGTAAATATGAAAGTTTTAGTCACGGGTGGAGCAGGCTATATTGCTTCTCATACAAATGTAGTTTTGATGAACGCTGGCTATGATGTGGTTGCTGTCGACAATTTTGCAAATAGCAACATCGAAAATGTAAAAAATGTTGAAAAAATCGTTGGCAAATCAATTCAATTTGTTGAAGGTGATGTTTGTGATGCAAAATTGATGAACGAAATTTTTGAAAAGCATAAAATTGATGCAGTAATTCATTTTGCTGGTCTCAAAGCAGTTGGGGAAAGTTGCGTGAAACCACTTTTATACTATAAAAACAACTTGTGCTCAACTTTGACACTGGTGGATGCAATGAAAAATCACGGAGTAAAAAATTTGGTTTTTTCAAGTTCTGCAACAGTCTATGGTGACCCAAAGGAATTGCCAATCACTGAAACATCGCAAGTTGGTGGCACAACAAACCCTTATGGCACAACAAAATTTATGATTGAAAGAATTTTGAGTGATGTTTATGCTTCTGACCCAACATGGCACATTGCCCTTTTGCGATACTTCAATCCGGTGGGCGCACATGAAAGTGGACGTATTGGCGAAGACCCAAAAGGAATTCCAAACAATTTGATGCCATATGTGGCGAAAGTTGCTTTTGGAGAGTTGCCTTGCATTCGTGTTTTTGGAAATGACTATTCAACAAAAGATGGAACTGGCGTGCGTGACTACATTCATGTGATGGACTTGTCAGAGGGCCATCTTGCTGCACTCAAAAACATTGAGAAATTTGGAGCAACACCAATAAATTTGGGTACAGGAATTGGATATAGCGTTTTGGATATGATTCATGCATTTTCAAAAGCATGTGGCAAAGATTTGCCATATGAAATTGTGGAAAGACGCCCTGGTGACATTGCCTCATGCTATGCAAGTCCTGACAAAGCAAAAGAATTTATTGGCTGGCAGGCTACTCGCACTTTGGAAGATATGTGCAAGGATACTTGGAATTTTCAAAAAAATCGAGTCAGCAAGTCTTAGCCTAAGTTTTAATGTGTTTTGTAGACAAAAAAAATCAAAATTCGACCAAAACATAATATAATTCAGTGTATAATATAAGTGATAGTGAGTAAGTAACAAAAAAATGACTTTTTTCTAAAATGCCTAAATGATGTATTTTGGGAAAAGAGGAATGCAAATAATTTTGCTTGTTATTATGGGGAGTTTATGAATATTTCTTTTTATGACATCATCAAAGCAAATGTAAAATATCTTTTTGTGACTTTGTTGATTATGGCAATTAGCATTGGAATTGCTGTTGCAGTTGGAAACAACGAAAACACAGGAAACTATCGTTCCAAAATAACTTTTTTGGTTGATTTGGACAGAAGTGCAATTGTAGGAGATGACAAAAACACAAACTATCTTACAACGGCATATGCAAGCATTGAAATCAACAATTCCATCAACTATTTTTCGCACAAAGATTTTGGTGCAAAAGTTTTGAAAAAAATTCAAACTACTTCACCAAACATCGCATCAACGCTTACGGCAGAAAGAATTGCATCAATGATGAAATTTTCGACTTTTAAAGATGCAAACGCATTCACTTTGTATGTTGAAAATTCAGATGCAAACGTTTCAAAAATGATAGTTGACATGGCATCTGAGTTGATTCCAAATGAATATAAAGAAGAAGTCAACAAAAACTCATTGGCTGTGATGCACAAAATCTATACTTCTGAAACAATTCAGATTATTCAAAAATCGACAGTTGTTTCACAAGTCAAAAAAGGTCTTGTCATTGGATTTGTGCTGGGTGTTTTCTTGATTTCAATTTTTGCAGTTGTCAATCCTTTTGTTGACAGTTCAAAGAGAATTGAAGAAACTGTTGGTGCAAAAGTTTTGGGCGTGGTTTCAAAAAAGAAATCAAAAAATGAACCAAACAATGAATTGGGAGGGCAAATGAATGGCTAAATTGGATGAAAACAAAGTTTATCAAAATCTTTCTTCAAATTTGGTCTATTCGTTGACCACGTTGGGAACAAATAAAGTGTTTTTCAGTTCTGACAATGCAGACCTCAAATTTGAGGACATTGTATTTGAAATTGCAAAACAAATTTCATCGTCTGGCAAATCTGTTTTGGTCGCAAAAATTGCAGATGCAAAAGAAATTTTTGACGGCTCTCAAAAGGGAGGTTTGCAAAAACAAAATGGAATTGACTTTTTTGGGATAGACAGTGATTTGTATTTTAAAAACGAAAATGATTTGATTGAAAAAGATATTTGTGACAAATATCAATTCATTTTGGTGATATGCCCTACAATTGAAAACAGTGCGTTTGCAGACAAGGTGTCGCATTTTTCAAAAAACATAGTTTTGATTGCAAAAAATTGGTTTTCAAAATACAAAAGCATGAAAAACTATGCTGAAAATTTGAAAAATGTTGGAATGAATGTTTTGGGAGTCATTCAAATAAAGTAGTTGCCTAAAACAAAGAAGTTGCAAAGCAATTTTGTTCAGCATTTTGGAAAAACAAAAAGATTGCAATTTTGCATGGCATTTTAAAAATTTTTCACTTTTCAAAGTGGCAAAAACAAAGTGAAAAAATGAAAGTGGCTAAACTTAAAATCTATGAAATATGAAAACGCAAAGCAAAAAACTTTGTGTTTTTTTGTAGCCAAAATTTGTATCAAAAATTATAAAAATAAATAAATATTAGACTTTTGATGGTGG
>CAYPVP010000065.1:0-7051 GCA_964414205.1 uncultured Bacteroidaceae bacterium
CTATCCGTAGGGATAGGATTTTTACTATACATTTTTTTGTTTGTGTTCAAAATTTGATTTTTCACAAATTTGACATCTAGTTTTGCAGAGCTATAATTGCATTGATGATAAGGGTTGATTTAAAAAGTATATCAATTATGAATGTGTTGATATGAAAACAGATTTATGTTTGATAGACAATATAATTTTTTTGGGGGTAGATTTATGGCATGTTTTTTGGCACCTGTTGCCGAAGCAATCATTGTTTCTGCTGTGCAAATCGGTTTGAAACAAAAAGAGAAAAAAGAAGCAAAAAAACAATTGACAAATGAATTGGAAACAAAAAAGAAAAATTCACAATTCAGCAAAAAACTTGGTTGGCTCAACATTATGTTGTGGGGAGGAAGTTTCTTGCTTGCAATTGAACATATTTGGCATGGAGAAATTGTGGCATATCCACCATTTTTGACAGCCATGACAAATCCCGCAGACACTCATGCAATGTTGATGGAAATTGCAACAGTGGGGGTCACGATGGCAATTTTGTTGACTGCTGTTTGGGGTATTATGGTTGCTTTGTCATATTATTTTGAAAAGAAAAGAAACAACTTGCAAAGTGTTGCCAAAATGGAGGAATAAATATGTGCTTAGTTATCACGGCTTTGGCTGCAGGAATTACTACATTGATTTGGTATTTCACAGGAATGCAAAAAAAATATAAACTTGGTGGATTGTCATTGATGTATTGGGGCGCATCGTTGATGTGGCTTGTAGATGGTTTCTTTGCTCTTGGCGAACATGAACCATTTCTTGATTTGAGTGGAAATGATGCCTTGCTTGGTTTTGTTGTTGTTGCTGCAGGATTTTTGCTTTGGGTGATTGTGATGTTGTTGAGTGACCCAAAACATATGTTTTCAAAAGGAAAAGTTGTTGAAACAGACAAAATCCAAGAAAAATAATAAATGTTGCTCACTGTTTTGTGCGTCGTTTGGCAAATGTCAACGACGCATTTTTTTGCAATTTTTCACTCAATGATTTTTCATTCAATATGATTTGCAAACAAAATTATATAAAATGCAATTGATTTTTCTTTGTTTGACATGGCTGTTGCTATATGCTATTTTAAATTAACTTTGTTTGGAGATTGATTTATGATAAAAACCATATTGTTTGACGTAGACAACACTTTGCTTGATTACAATGAATGCGCATTGTATTCAATGAAAAAATCTTGCAAAAAATTTGATGTTCCTTTTTCAAACAAATTGATGACTGAATTTGATGACATAAATGATTTGTTGTGGCACAAATTGGAACTGGGTGAAATTTCTAAACAGCAACTACATCAACAAAGAAGTGAACTTTTGTTTGAAAGGCTTTCAATTTGTGCAAATGGTAGAGATTTTGATGATTTTTACCGTTCACAATTTTCAGATTCTCATTTTTTGACAAATGGAGCAATGGAAGTGCTGGAAACTTTGCACAAAAAATATTCGTTGTATGTTGTAAGCAATGCTAGTTTTGAAATGCAAATGAAACGGCTTTCTAATGCCAAAATTTTAAACTATTTCAAAGAGATTTTTGTTTCAGACAAGGTTGGATATGCAAAGCCCGACAAACAGTTTTTTGATGTTGTTTTGAATAGAATTGGAGTTGAAAACAAGAATGAAGTTTTGATTGTTGGCGATTCACTTACTGCTGACATAAGTGGAGGCATCAAAAGTGGAATTAAAACATGTTTTTTCAATGTAAACAATGTTGAAAAAGAAAAAATTGTGGACTACGAAAAAATCGATTGGACAATTTCATCTTTGTTTGAATTGTTGAACATTGTTTAGTGCAATCAACAAAGCAAATCTAGAAGACAAAAAACAAGCCACCATGCAAATTGGTGGCTTGTTTTTTGTATTAAATTTGTTTTTATTTTTAGAAATAAGACATAAAATCAAGTTCAAAATTTGTCAAACATTCAAAATTGAAACTCATCGCACATTTGCGTTTTACATTCAAGCGTAAATTCAAAATTGAAAGTCAAATTGAAAAGTAGAATGAAACTCAATTTTGTTGTTCGACTTGACATTGTGCAATTTGATTTTACATAATATCAATTTGCAATTTCGCTGTAAAAATTCATTCAAAAATTTATTTGCTTGAATTTTTGAGAAGTGAAAGCACTACACGCAAAATTGCTCTGATGATTTCAAACACTTTCATGATTGCAGCAAAAATGAAGTCAATTATGTATGCTTTGAAATATCTGTCAGCAATCTCCATTTCTTCGCCATTGAGAAGTTGCATTGAAGATAGTTTTTCTCTTGCAAATTCTACACCTTTCTTTTCAATTGGAATTTGAACAAATGTGAAACCAGCAGACAAAAATATGACAACCAGTGCGATTGCTGCACTGACAATTGATGCTATTCCAGTAAAATTGAAAACCAAGATGTCAATCAAAACTCCTGCAATGACAATGAGTGGCGAGAATGTTGGTCCTAAAAGCGAAATTGCTCCCCACCAATAGCGAGATTTGAAAGTTTTGTCACCATCTGCGTCTTGTTTTGCAAGCCCACATTTTTGTGCTGCCACGGCAGATGCTGTGATTGAAGTTTTGTTGAAAATTCCTCTTCTAAGATAGACAGTATGTCTTGACCTAGAATAACTGTTTCCCCAAATTGCTGCCCAAATCCAACCTGCTTTTTTGACTTGAACATCAACAAGTCCCATTCCATCCAAAATGTTTCGTGCAACTTGTTCACCAGTTAGTCCAGTTGTTGTCTTTCTTCTGTTGGAACGGTGATAGGATGAATAAAGATAGATTTCAACTCCAAATGAAATGAGAGAAACGATTCCGAATAGCACACATACGGCAATGAAAGCATAGTAGACTCCTTGTGTAACATTGCTTAAATCAGAAATTAAATTTTGCATGTTTTTTTCCTCCTTTGTAATATATATCAAAATGATATGTATATATCCAAATAATAGCAAATTTATATCGTTATAGCAATACTTATATTTGATTTTGTATTGCTAATTTATTTTTTTGGTCATTTTTTGGAAAAGGTGTTGGTGTTGAGAATGGGGCAAAAGTGTTGTTGTTTAGAAAAAAATATCACTTGACATATACCACTAGGGGGTATATGATGAAGTCGATTTGATAAACATAGAAAATGAAAATTTTGGAGAAGAAAAAATGGAAAATAAAGAAGAAACAATTAGCACACAAAAAAACAAAGATGATGAAAAATTGAAAGATATAGAAAACATCAAATTTTCAAAAGAAGTGAAAGTTGTTGAAAAAATTGAAAATGAGCATACTTTATGTGAATGCCAATGTCGAACAAAACAAAATCAAAGAGATGCGAATTTGCAAAAATCACTTCAAAACAGATTGAATCGCATTGTAGGGCAACTCAATGGCATTTCAAAAATGCTTGATGAAAATCGCTATTGTGCAGACGTTTTGATTCAAGTTTCGGCAAGCATAAACGCATTGAAAAGTCTTGCATATACAGTTCTTGATGACCACATGAAGACATGTGTCAAACAAAGCATTTTGAGTGGTAGTGAAGAAAAAATTGATGAAGTGTTAGATTTGGTGAAAAAACTAAAATGAAAAACGAGAAAAAGAATTTCCAAGTTGGTGGCATGACATGCTCTGCTTGTCAAGCAAACGTGACAAAAAAAGTGCATCAAATTTCAGGTGTTGAAAAAGTTGATGTCAATTTGCTGTCAGGAAAAATGGTTGTGGAATTTGACCCAAAAATGACTGATGAAAATGCGATTGTTCAAACTGTGAAGTCAATCGGTTATGATGCCGAAACAATCAATTCAGACACCAAAAAACAAGGCTCAAAAGACAACAATTTTCAATCTGAATGGAAAAAAAGAAAAGAAAGAACGGAGCAAGAAAAAAAATCGAAATTGAAAAATTTGATTGCTTCAATAGTCATTTTGTTGCCTTTGATGTATATAGCGATGGCAAACATGTTGAAAATGCCATTGCCGAGTTTTTTGCAGGGAGTTGAAAATGCCATTGTATTCGTGTTGTTGCAACTGATTTTGACCTCGATAATTTTGCTTTTGAACAAAAAATTTTTCACGGTGGGCTACAAAGCACTTTTTAAAGGTGCACCAAACATGGACACACTGGTTGCGATAGGTTCATCATCGGCATATATTTATGGAATATTTGTTTTGTTTCAAATGAGTTATGCTTTGGGACATGGCAATGTAGTAGCAGTTGAACATTTTTTGCACCAACTATATTTTGAGTCCTCTGCGATGATTGTCACTCTCATTTCGCTGGGTAAATTTTTGGAGTCGGTTTCAAAATCTAAAACATCATCGGCACTTGACAAATTGGTTGCTTTGTCACCAAAGATGGCAACAATTTTGGTTGATGGAGAAGAAAAAATTGTTCAAGCAAGCGATATTCAAGTTGGCGACATAGTCGTTGTCAAATCAGGTGAAACGATTGCTGTTGATGGGAGAATTGTTGAAGGAAATGGTTATGTAAATGAAGCAAATTTGACAGGTGAAAGCATGCCTGTTGAAAAGTTTGAAAATTCAAAAGTTATGTCAGCAACAATCAATCAAAATGGATATTTCAAGTTTGTTGCAGAGCATGTTGGTGACGATACCTCTCTTGCCAAGATAATCAAACTTGTGGATGAAGCAGGCAGTTCAAAAGCACCGATAGCCAGACTTGCAGACAAAATCAGTGGCTATTTTGTGCCAGTTGTCATGGCAATTTCATTGTTGACAGCAATAGTTTGGTTGAGTCTGGGAAAGGGCTTTGAATTTGCATTGTCAATGGCAATTTCAGTTTTGGTCATTTCTTGTCCTTGTGCACTAGGGCTTGCAACACCAGTGGCAATCATGGTAGGAACAGGCAAATCAGCCGAACTTGGAATTTTGATAAAATCAGCACAAAGCCTAGAAAGACTGAAAAGCGTGAACACTGTGGTGGTTGACAAAACTGGAACATTGACACTCGGAAAGCCAAAAGTAACTGACATAATACAATTTTCAAACACAATGTCCGAAGATGAATTTTTGCAAATTTTTGCATCACTTGAAAAAGCAAGCGAGCATCCTTTGGGTGAAGCCATAGTGAAACATGCAACAGAGCGAAATTTGAAATTTGAAGAAGTAGAAGATTTTGAATCTATTTTTGGCAAAGGGATAAAAGGCAAAGTTGAAGGTGAAGCATATGTTGTTGGAAACAAAAAATTTGTAGAAACAGTTTGTGAATTGAACAATGTAGAAAATGAAGTTTTGGAAGCACTTGCAAATGAGGGTAAAACGCCGTTGCTGATTGCAAATGAAAGCACATTGCTTGGCATTGTTGCAGTTGCCGATGAAATCAGAGAAACAAGCAAAATAGCAGTTGAAAGACTTCAAAAATCAAATGTTTCGGTTGTTATGCTGACAGGCGACAACAAGAGAACAGCCGAGGCAATTCGCAAGCAACTTGGAATTGAAAAAGCGATTGCCGAAGTCATGCCAGAAGAAAAGGAAGCAGTTGTGTCTGAGTTTCAAAAAGTAGGCAAAATTGTTGCAATGGTTGGAGATGGTGTCAATGATTCAGTGGCGCTTGAAAAAGCCGATGTTGGCATTGCAGTTGGTGAAGGTTCGGACATTGCAATTGAATCAGCCGACATAGTTTTGATGAAAAATGATTTGAGAGATGTTTCAACTGCCATAGATTTGAGCAAGAGGGTGGTTGGAAACATAAAGATGAATCTGTTTTGGGCATTTTTCTACAACATCTTGGGCATTCCGATTGCATGTGGAATTTTGTATCCATTTTTTGCCATAAAACTTGACCCTATGATTGGAGCATTGGCAATGAGTTTGAGTTCAGTCTGTGTTGTTCTCAATGCGTTGACATTAAAGTTTTTCAAACCAAAATTTTCAGGGAAAGTGATTGTTGAAAATTCACAAATCAAGCGAGAAAGCGACCCCGTGGAAAAAGACCAGATTTGCGATTTTGTAAGTAACAATTCTAAAATAGAATTTGAAAAACAAGGCAGTGCTGAAAAAGTACAAGTTGCCAAAAATGTTAGTCTTGCCGAAAGCAAAGCAAAAAAAGAAAACGAAAAAGGAGAAAACAAAATGGAAAAATCAATCAAAATTGAAGGAATGATGTGTGCACACTGTCAAAAGACAGTTGAAAAAATTTTGTCAAACGTTGATGGTGTATCAAATGTAAATGTTGACTTGGAAACAAAAACAGCCAAATTTGAATGCACAAACGATGTTGATTTCAAAATGATTAAGCAAAAAATCGAAGATTCAGGCTATGAAATTGTGGAATGAAAAAAACTATTTATCCATGTAAAAAATGATTTAACTATGAAACATGCAAATTAAAGACAAAACTTGACAAACTTTTCAAAAAGCCATTCAAAGTGGTAGTTTGGCAAATTTAAAAAAGGAGAACACAATGGCAACACAACTTGATTTTGTAGAATTCATTTGTGAACAAATATCGGACATTGGTTTTGTTCGCTACAAAAAAATGTTTGGCGATTATATGATTTATTTGGAAGAAAAACCAATTTTTTTGGTTTGCGACAACATACTATATGTCAAAATTGTTCAAGAAACAACAGATTTGCTAACTGATGAAACTCCCAAAGGCTTTCCATATGATGGTGCTAAAATTCAATATATAATAGAAGAACTGGATGATAAAGAATTTATGCAAAAATTGGCGACGCTGTTGGAAACCATTACCCCTTTGCCCAAAAAAAAGAAAAAATAAGAAAGCCAGCAAAGAAAAATTAAACAACATTGAAAAAATTATTCATTTTTTCAGACCAAACAAAGAAAGAAGTAATAAGCAATTAAGGAAAGAAGTAATAAGCAAACAAAGAAAGACGTGATAAGCAAACAAAGAAAGAAGAAATAACCAACAAATAATAATATAAGAAACAAATAAAAAAAGACACTAAATCATTGATTTGGTGTCTTTTTGGAGCTACTAATGGGATTCGAACCCATGACCTCGTCCTTACCAAGGACGTGCTCTACCTGCTGAGCCATAGCAGCATAAACCTTTATT
>CAYPVP010000066.1:0-6753 GCA_964414205.1 uncultured Bacteroidaceae bacterium
CTTCTTTTGTATAGAACGGGTTAGACATAAAAACCTCCTATAAAATAATAAATTAAAATGGGGAAAAAAAATTTTTCAAGGCAAACAAAAATATGTTTGCCTTAAATTAAAAAAATAATCAAAATAAAATATTAAATCTTTTCTAAAATTATGACTTTTGTTGATTCGCCATCAAAATCGGCTCTATCAAATTCAACGGTGTCACCTTCAACATGAACAATGTCTTCATCATCAAAAAGTTCCAAAAATTCATTGACTTTTGCAATGTCCAAATCGCAATCTTTCGTGCGATAATGCATTGGAATTACAACATCAGGCATAAATTTGTCAACATAATCTTTTGCTTGGTGCGCGTCTATTGTATATTTTCCACCAACAGGAATCAACAACACATTGACTGGCATCAAAGTTTCAACAATTCTTATGTTGCATTCATGACCAATGTCGCCTAAATGACAAACTTCAACTCCGTCCATACGAAATTTGTAAACAATGTTTTTTCCTCTTTTAGCGCCCTTTTTGTCATCATGATATGACAATGCACTTTGAATGTGAACGCCTTTGACTTCAAATGCGCCCAAATCTTGAATTAAAAGTGGAAAACCATCGACAGCCTCAACATTGTTGTGGTCGTCATGACCGTGACTAAGTGTCACAGCATCTGCTTTTACACGGGGCATATCATACCCCACACTAGAGTGATAAGGGTCAGTTACGATTGCAGTTCCAGTGCTTTCTTCAAGTCGGAATGCCGAATGCCCTAACCATTGAATTTTCACAATAATCTCCTTTAACTGTTTATTTTTGCGAGCAATGCTCTAACTTTGTCAGTAGGCGAAATCAGTCTGCTGACAGAATCATTAAAGTTGCAAGCAGCAATAATGTATGCAATATATTTTGACAAATCGCTTTCAATAAACCATTCAACGTTTGAAAGTTCAGGAATTCTGTATGTCAAGTTTGTTGAAATGACAGCATCAAACAAGCCTTCTTCATATGCTTTGTTAAATTTTTCAACACCTTCTGTAAACAATGCAAAAGTTGCTGTCAAGAAAATCTTGTTTGCACCCTTTTCTTTCAATTCTTTTGCAAGTTTCAAAATTGAATCACCAGTTGCAATCATATCATCAGCAACAAAGACATTCATTCCCAAAACAGGTGCGCCGATATATTCGTGTGCAACAATAGGGTTTCTACCATTGACAACGTGAGCATAGTCACGGCGTTTGTAAAACATTCCAAGTTCAACACCCAAAATTGAAGCATAATAGATGTTTCTTGCCATTGCCCCTTCATCAGGAGAAACGCACATAA
Source organism: uncultured Bacteroidaceae bacterium (assembly GCA_964414205.1). Classification (GTDB taxonomy): domain Bacteria; phylum Bacillota; class Clostridia; order Christensenellales; family CAG-917; genus STD2-102. Next base: position 1,315 of record CAYPVP010000066.1, read on the forward strand.
AGTTTTCTTTCAAATCAACTTCTGGAAATTTTCTGTGCATTCCCTTCAAAATTTGATAGGTTGGAAAATAGTTGTCAAAGCCCATGAGTGGCACAGCATTTTGAACACGTGGGTCATGAGCATCAAAAGTGATGATGTCTTTGACTCCCATTGCTTCAAGTTCTTGAAGCATAACAGCACAATCAAGAGATTCTCTTCCTGCACGTCTATGTTGTCTTCCACCATAAAGCAAAGGCATCACAACCGTGATTTTGTTTGGTTTTCCTGTTGCAGCCGAAATGATTCTTTTCAAATCAGCAAAATGTTCATCAGGTGTAATTGGCACTTGATGTCCCATCAAATTGTATGTCAAACCGTGATTTCCAACATCACAAATGATAAACAAATCTTTTCCACGAACAGATTCATTTATCATCGCTTTGCCATCACCAGTTGTAAAACGAGGATAACTTGTATCAATAATAAAAGTATCTTTTTCAATGTATTGCTTGCTACCTGATTCTTTGAAGAGTTGAATAAGTCTTCTATCAATCAATTTAGCAAGTTCATTTGCACCAGGAGTTGCAATTATTGCAAGTGGCGCACTGCAATTTTCATCTCTGAATGTGTCTGATATTTTAGCAGTCATTTGTAAAACCTCCAAAAGCTTATAAAAATTATATCATTAAAGAAAAAAAATAACAATAGATTTGCCTTGCTTTTACGACAATTATTTATGTAAAATAAACTTATATTTTGTCAATCTCGCATAAGCAAAAATTTGAAAACAAAAACCATCAAATTTTGTTAGAATTTCAAAATTTCGCACAAAATCGAGTTCATAACCTCAACTCCCCTATCATTCAAAGCAATTTTGTTGTTTGGCTTGTTTTCAAAAAACTCAATATATCTAGGGTCTTTTTGAAACAAAAATTCAATTTGTTTTCTATCAATTCCCTCAGCAAGGCGAAGTCCAAGCATAATTTTTTCATTTTCAATGTCGATGTTTTTCAAAACATTTGTTTCATCTCTGCAAATTTCATCAAAAGTGTTTGCCTTTTCAATTGATTGTTCATATTGATTTATTTCATCAAAATTTGAAAATCTCACATTGTCAATCATAGAATGTGCCGAAACACCAAAGCCAAGATAATTTTTTCTTTGCCAATATCCAAGATTATGTTGAGATTCAAAGCCTTGTTTTGCAAAATTTGAAACTTCATATCTTACAAACCCCAAATTTTGCAACTCTTTTACGGCAATTTCATACATTTTTGCAACTTCATCATCATTTGGAATTGTAAGTTCACCATTCAAAATTTGTTGTTGAAGTCTTGTTCCTTCTTCAACTTTCAACTGATAGCAAGAAATATGTTTCAAATCATAATTTTGAATCTCATCAAATGTTTTCATCAGAATGTCATATGTTTGGTTTGGCAAGCCAATCATCAAATCTATGCTGACATTTGAAAAAACTTTGCATGCATTTTCAATGCACTGTTTGGCTTGCTTGCCATTGTGAAGTCGTCCAATGTTTTTCAAAATTCCATCATCAAAAGATTGAACTCCAATGCTCAATCTGTCAAACCCTGCTTTTTTGAATTCAACAAGTTTTTCTTCACTCAAACTTTCAGGGTTTCCCTCGATTGTTCTTTCAACAGTTTGCAAATCAAAATTTTGTTCAATGAGTGACATCAATCGCCCAACAATTCCGTTTTGAATTGCTGATGGCGTTCCACCACCAAAAAATATTGTTTCGATTTTTTCATCTTTAAATTTTTTTCCAGCAAGAATAATTTCTTTTTCTAAACACGAAAAATATTTTTCTCCCACATCAAAAGATTGAGAGCAAAAGTCACAGTAATAGCATTTTCGTTTGCAAAATGGAATGTGACAATAAATTTCCATAATTTTTCCTTTTCAAGTTGTTTCACCAAAATTCAAGATTATTTTGCAATTTTGATGAGTGTATTTTTAGAATTATAATCGCAGATGTTGAAATTTTCACAAAATTCATAAAAATCTTGACTGCGTTTTAAAATTGTAAAAGGCACAACAAAAGTTATGCCTCTAAAATCAGTTGTCAGAATCGAATTTGAGAATTGATGCAAATGCTTCACTAGGAACTTCAACACTTCCAACTTTACGCATTCTTTTCTTTCCTTCTTTTTGTTTTTCAAGCAATTTTTTCTTTCGTGTAATGTCGCCACCATAACATTTTGCCAAAACATCTTTTCGCATTGCACTGACAGTTTCTCTTGCAATGACTTTTCCTCCAATTGCTGCTTGAATTGGCACTTCAAACAACTGACGAGGAATCACTGTTTTCAATTTTTCAGCAACTTTTCGACCTCTTTGATATGCTTTTTCTTTGTGAACAATCAAACTTAATGCGTCACAAACTTCGCTATTGATGAGCAAATCAAGTCTGACAAGTTCGCTTTTTTGATAGCCATTCAATTCATAATCAAAACTTGCATACCCTCTTGTTCGAGATTTCAATGCGTCAAAAAAGTCATATATTATTTCGTTTAGTGGAATGATATATGTGATTTGAACTCTTGTAGGGTCAATGTAGTTCATGTCAATGAACACACCTCTTTTGTCTTGACACAATTCCATAATTGGTCCGACATATTCAGGAGGTGAATATAAAAATGCTTTGACAATAGGTTCTTCAACAAAGTCGATTTCGGCAGGGTTTGGCAAATGAGTTGGGTTTGCAACAATAAGTTCTTCACCATTTGTTTTGTGAACAATGTATGAAACACTCGGGGTTGTAGTGACCAAATCAAGGTCGAACTCTCTTTCAAGTCGTTCAGCAATGATTTCCATGTGCAACAATCCAAGAAAGCCACACCTAAAACCAAAACCTAACGCCAAAGATGTTTCAGGTTCAAACGAAAGTGAAGCATCATTTAGATTCAATTTTAAAAGTGCTTCTTTCAAATCGTTGTATCTTGCACCATCCGAAGGAAAGACTCCTGCAAAAACCATTGGTTGCGCTTTTTTATAACCTGGCAAAGGTTCTTTTGCAGGGTCTTCAAGCAATGTGATTGTATCACCAACAGCAGTGTCAGAAACATTTTTGATTGATGCAGCAATATATCCAACTTCACCTGCTTCAAGTTGTTTTGCAGGTGTCATATGTGGTTTATAATAACCTAATTCTACAACTTCAAAAGTCTTGCCTGTTGCCATCATTTTGATTTCGTCACCAAGTTTAACAATTCCGTCAACAATTCTGACCATTGAGATTGCACCACGATAGTTGTCATAATAACTGTCAAAAATCAATGCTCTCAAAGGTTTGTTTGTGTCTGCTTTTGGTGGTGGCAATTTTGTTATGATTGCTTCAAGAACATCATCAATGCCAATTCCATTTTTTGCAGAAATCAATGGTGCGTCACTTGTGTCAAGTCCAATTATGTCTTCAATTTCCTTTTTGACGCCATCGACATCAGCAGATGCCAAATCGATTTTGTTCAAAACAGGAACAATTTCCAAATCGTGGTCGAGTGCCAAATAAACATTTGTTAGTGTCTGTGCTTCTACGCCTTGTGTTGCATCAACAACAAGCAAAGCACCTTCACATGCAGCCAACGAACGAGAAACTTCATATGTGAAATCGACATGTCCAGGAGTGTCAATCAAATTTAAACAATAGATTTGACCATTATGATTGTAGTCAATTCGACAAGTTTGCAACTTGATTGTAATTCCTCTTTCACGTTCAATGTCCATGTTGTCAAGAAGTTGTGCTTCCATATCTCTGTGAGCAACCGTCCCTGTTTTCTCCATAAGACGGTCAGCAAGTGTGCTTTTGCCGTGGTCAATATGGGCAATAATTGAAAAATTTCTTATATATTCTGATTTCACAGACACCTCAATAAAATGACTTTTTGCCAATAGCAATAGCAAATATTGACTTTATTATAATAAAAAACTATAATTAAAGCAATGAAAATACAGAATAAGAGGTAACAAATGATTGAAAATTTGATGATAAATTTGAAAAAAAGAGGATTTGAAACATATTTTTGTGAAACCAAACAAAATGCAGTCGAAAAAACACTTGAATTGATTGGTATTGATGAAATTCCAGCATTTGGTGGTTCAGAAACTGTCAAAGATTTGCAAATTGCTCAAAAACTTGTGGAACGAGGAAACAAAATTTGCCATAGAAACTTTTTGCAACAAGATGAAAACAGAGAAATGATTATGCGAAAATCATTCAATATGGATTGGTTTGTTGCAAGTGCAAATGCCCTAACTGAAAATGGCATGATTGTAAACACTGATGGCAATGGAAACAGAGTTGCAGCAACCATATATGGCCCAAAGCAAATTCTACTGATTGTTGGAAAAAACAAAATTGTTTCAACTCTTGATGATGCTTTCACAAGAATAAAGACAATCGCTGCACCACTGAATTGCAAACGTTTCAACAAAAATACACCATGTCTAAATGGAGGAAGTTGCGAAGATTGTCTTCCAACAGAAACAATTTGCAAATCAACTGTCATTCATGAACATCCAAACACAGGAAAACGATTTGTTGTCTTGATTGTAAACGAAGAACTTGGTTTTTAATTTAGAACATAATTTTGAAAAATCACTCACAAAGAACTATGGAGAAAAAAAATGAATTGGTTATATGATGAAATTTTTACACATCGTGGATTATACAACAACAAAGATGTTCCTGAAAATTCTTTAAAAGCATTTCAACTTGCTGTTGAAAATGGACTGAACATTGAATGTGACTTACATTTGCTAACTGACAACGAAATTGCAATCATACATGACAGCAATTTGAAAAGAATGTGTGGAATTGATGCCAAAATTGAAGACTATTCTTCAAAAGAAATAAAAGAATTGCAACTACTTGACACCGATTGCAAAATTCCCCTACTTTCTGAATTGCTTGAATTGGTCAATGGGAAAGTTGGATTGCTTTTGGAATTGAAAAATAAAAACATTTTTTCACACAAATTAGAAAAAGAAGTTTTGAAACAAATGCAAAACTATCGTGGAAACTATGTCTATGAATCTTTCAATCCTGAAAGTGTTCGATTTTTGAAAAGCAAAACTACTGTTCAATGTGGTCAACTTGCAAGTTTTTCAAAAACAGGAGGCAATGCAATAAGTGGCAAACTTTTTGTATGTTATCATTCCAAACCTGATTTCATTGCCTACAACATCGACAATTCTGAAAATAACAAGCATTTAAAAAAATGGCACAATAAATTGCCTTTGATTTTTTGGACTATAAAAAACAAAAACGACATTACAAATGCCAAGCATCAAAATGCAGAAAACATCATTTTTGATACACTTACAGTTGAAGAAGCAAAACAATTTAAAAACTAATTTGCATATTATAAATTTTCAAACAAATATTTTATGTTGGACAAAATGTTTGTAAAATATGTTGGACAAAATGTTTGTAAAATATGT
>CAYPVP010000067.1:0-6739 GCA_964414205.1 uncultured Bacteroidaceae bacterium
GCAGGGCATCAGCACTTCAAGAAACATGGTTGGTATGACCGAGTATCAGTATGTATGTTTGAAGATGAAGAAATTTTGTTGGTAGATGATGAAAAAGTTAGACTTGACACATTTTTGTCAAGTCTATTTTCTGTTTCACGCTCTCTTTGCAAAACTCAAATTGAGAAAAATGGTGCTTTGGTCAACGGAGTTTTGAGAAAAAAAAGTGGCTATGAGTTGAAAAAAGGCGACAAAGTGCAATTTGAAATGCTAGAACCTGAAATTTTCAATGTTGAAGCAAGTGACATTCCATTGGAAATTGTCTATCAAGATGATTTTTTTGCTGTCATAAACAAGCCAAAAGGAATGATTGTTCACCAAAGTTCAAGTTATCAAAAAAACGATACATTGGTGAATGCTTTGCTGTTTCACTTTGACTCGCTGAGTGGAATCAATGGAAACATTAGGCCAGGAATTGTTCATCGATTGGACAAGATGACATCAGGGCTTTTGGTGGTGGCAAAAAATGATTTTGCACATCAAGATTTGGCAAAACAAATTGAAACAAAAAGTGCAAAAAGATTTTATCTTGGAATTGTTGACGGAAACATAAAAGAAGATGAAGGCGAAATTGTTGCTCCAATTGGCAGAAACCCAAAAGATAGAAAAAAAATGGCAGTTGTTGAAAATGGTCGATTTGCAAAAACGCATTTTCAAGTTTTGGAAAGATTTGGAAACTATACATTTTGTAGGTTTCAACTTGAAACTGGCCGAACGCATCAAATTCGTGTTCATATGAAGCATATTCATCATCCTTTGGTTGGTGATGAAGTCTATGGAGGAAGTCAAGTTTTGGCAAAAAATGGACAAGTCTTGCATGCTACAAAATTGATTTTGACACATCCAAAAACAGGGGAAACAATGACATTTGAATCTCCAATTCCTGATTATTTTGAAAACATTTTGAAAAAACTGCGAATGACACAAAACAGTTGAATGGGTTGAAAAGTTCAGTCTATTGCAATTTGTTGATGTTTTTGCAAAAGACTGTACTTTTTTATAGTGTAATTTGTTTTTATTTTTTTGATTTGTTTGCTTGGTTTAGGTTGTTTTTTGGCGATAATTTGATGTATTTTAACTTGATTGCTCGGTTGATTAGTATTGCTAGAATAGGTCTAAATAAGCACAATATGACCGTATAAAAATATATTTTTTTTAATTATGATTTTACAATCAATTCGACATGTTCACATGGTTCAACGTTGACCGTTTTAAAATTTGTGTAAAAAACTTGACCCAAATGACCGTTTGGTTGTCTTTTGACATTTTTTCTTTGGGTATAGTCAACTTCACATCTCGCATTTTGTGAACTTGATGCAATTTCGGCTGTTGTCAAAATGATTTTTTCATCAGGAATTTTTCCGTTTGTAAACAAAACAACATGAGCACCGTGAAAGTTTTTCAAGTGAAACCATAAGTCATTTGAACTTGCAATTTTGAAAGTAAGGTTATCGTTTTGAACATTATTTCTTCCTTTCATAACTGTAAATCCATCAATGTTGTAAATTGTTGGTGGAAGTGGTTTTTCTTTTTTGTTTTGTTTTTGTTTGTTTTGCCTTTTTGCACCGATAGATTCTAGTTCAAGTTCAATTTCCAAAAAATTGTCTTCTATGGTGAGCAAATTCAAATTTTCGGCGATTGATTGAATGTAGTCTAGCATGCTTTTGTCTTTTTCAATTTTTGTTGTCAAAAACTCTTTTGCTCGTTTCAATTTGCTGTATTTTTCAAAATAGGCAGTAGCGTTTTTTGAAGGAGTTAGTTGTGGGTTCAGTTCAATTTGTTGAGTTGTAGAAGTGTAGTAGTTGAATGCTTCAAAATTTTCATCGCCTTTTTTCAATTTGTAGATGTTGGAAACAATCAATTCGCCACAAACTCTCAAATCGTCCATTTTTTCCGTTTCTTTCAAGTGCTGAATGTCAAAATCGAGATTTTTCATTGTTTTCTTTTCAAGATTTGCAACAAGGTTTTTTAAAGGTTTGATTTTGTTTTTGAGCCTTATTTCTTCATCTTTTTGTGAAAATAAATTATCTATCAATTTATTTAGAGAAGTTTTTTGATTTTCCGTGCTTGAAGATTTGAAAAAGGTAAACTTGCCATTTTGCAATGTTGGGTAGTAGTCATTTGAATCAACAAATGTGTCAATGTTTTGCAAAAATGAAAAAATGAATTCTTGTCTTTGGCTTTCCAATGAAAATTTGTTGTTTGCAAAAGTTTGAATTGCGTTTTGAGTGTCGGTTGAAATGCCATTGCAATTTTTGCAAAAATCTTCAAAACAAAAAGTTATTGCGTTTTCATTGTTTAATGCAGTTGTAAAATCAATTTTGGTTTTGAATGGTGGCTCATAGAAAAGTCCACGAATGATGGCACGACTGTTTTCAGTGCTGAATTCAAATTTTTTTATTGCGTCCAAAATTGTGTTTTTTGAATCGGTGAGAATGATGTTTGAGCGTCTGCCCATCAATTCAACATACAAAAAGAATCTAGATTCATCTTTCATTTCGTTTTTTCCACAAAATTCAATTTTGAAAATTCTGTCATCATTGAACAAAGAAAAATTTTCTATGACTGTTCCGACCAAATGCTTTCTTGCAAGCATCAAAAAGGCTGGTGCAGTCATGGGATTTTGCTTTTTTGTTTCCGTCATGCAAATTCTTGGCATTTGTGGAGAAGTTGAAACCAGCAAAGTTTTTTTTGTTCCACGCAAAACAAATCGAAGTTCATCGATTTCTGGTTGGAAAATTTTTTCAACTTTGCGTCCAACAAGGTGCGCACACAGTTCTTTTTCAAGTAGTTTTAGGGTTAACAAATCTAAATTCATTCTTAAATTATACACTCTTTTTGTTTTTTGACAATTCAAAATTAAGTTTTCTTTGCCAAAATCGGCAATTTGAAAATTTGCTTATGAAATAATTGCAAAAAAAATTGTGCTGTGCTATAATTCGACTATTGTTGACTATGAATACATATTTGTAAAATTTTAGTCGTATCATCTTTGAGAATACTGGAGGTATATATGAGTTATACAGTAGAAAAATTGGAAAAGAGCCAATCTAAACTCGCTTTCACAATTGATGCAACAACTTTTGAAAATGCAATGGAAAAAGCATATCAAAAGGCAAAAGGAAAATTCGCTATTGGCGGATTCAGAAAAGGACATGCTCCACGCAAAGTCATTGAAGGACTCTATGGAAAAGGCGTTTTTGTTGAAGACGCAATGGACATTGTCATTCCTGAGGCATACAGCAAAGCACTTGAAGAACAAAAAGACCTTGAAGTTGTTGCTCGTCCAGAACTTGAAAGTTTTGACATGACAGAAGAAGGTGGCGCAACTTTCTCACTTATCGTCACAACAAAACCAGAAGTTGAACTTGGTTCATATAAAGAACTTGATGTCAAAAAGAAGGGTGTCAGAATTACTGCTGCTCAAATTGAACAATCAGTTGAAGAGGCTCGTGCAAAACAATCAAGATTGGTTGAAGTTGAACGCCCAGCAGAAAAGGGTGACACTGTCACAATCGATTTTTCAGGAAGCGTAGATGGAGTCAAATTTGAAGGTGGCACTGCTGAAAATTTTGACCTTGAACTTGGTTCAGGAAGTTTCATTCCTGGTTTTGAAGACCAACTTGTTGGCGTCAAAGCAGGCGAAAACAAAGATGTTAATGTCAAATTCCCAGAAGACTATCATGCAGAAGAACTCAAAGGCAAAGATTCAATTTTTGCTTGCACAGTTCACAGCGTAAAAACAAAAGAACTTCCAACATTTGATGACGAATTTGTCAAAGAAATTTCTGAATTTGACACTGTTGATGCTTTCAAGGCTGACCTCAAAAAGAAACTCAAAGAAGAAGGCGAAGAAAAGTCACAAAGAGAATTTGAACAATCAATCATTGACAAAATTGTTTCTTCAAGCAAAGTTGAAATTCCTGATGCAATGCTCGAACAAGAAGTTGAAGATATGATTGCTGAATTTGAATATAGACTTTCTTATCAAGGACTCAAACTTGACCAATATCTTGGATATGTCAACATGTCAATGGATGATTTGAAAGCACAATATAAAGAACAAGCACTCCAAACAGTCAAAACAAGACTTATTATGGAAGCAATCATCAAAGCAGAAGACATTCAATTCTCTGACAATGATATGGAAGAAAGAATTGCAAAACTTGCTGAAAATGCACAAAAATCTGTTGAAGATTTCAAAAAGACATTGAAGAGAGAACAAGTTGATTACATCGTCAACCAAATCATTTCTGACAAATTGATGGATACATTGAAATCATTGAATCCTAGCAAGTAATTGAATTTTTAAATTGCTAATATCAAACATAAAAGCCACAACCTTTGTTGTGGTTTTTTAATTGTTTTGAAAAACCTTATTGATTATCAAAAAATCTTACCATTTAGCAACAAACCATGGGTTGCACAAAAATTCATTGTTTTGCGAAAGTCAATAAGAAGTCAAAAAAAGTCAACATGAAATAAAAAAGGAATTGCGTTTGATTTTGATAGTTAGCATAAAAATATTCTTTCTAAATCTTATTTCAAAATTTGATATAAGTGGTCAATATCGCTTGAACTTTTTTGCGTTTCTATGATAGAATGTCTAGACAGCAAAAGTGGAAAAGTGCAAAAAAATGAAAAATTCGACAATTCTTTGTGAATTTTATTCTGCTTTCCTGCCTATAATTATCATATCTGCTACTAAAAAATTTTGTAGCTACAAGGAGGACGATATGGACAAATTTAATACTTCTGTGCCTTATGTGGTTGAACAGTCAGGAAAAGGTGAGAGAACTTATGATTTGTATTCAAGAATGCTTGAAGACAGAATTATTTTCTTGAACGGTGAAATTGAAGACTATATGGCAAACAGCATTGTAGCACAACTTATATATTTGGAAGGAAAAGACCCAAACAAAGACATCAGTTTGTATATCAACAGCCCTGGTGGAAGTGTCACTGCTGGGTTTGCAATTTTGGACACAATGAACTATATCAAATGTGATGTTTCAACAATTTGCGTTGGACTTGCAGCATCAATGGGGTCGTTGCTTTTGACTTCTGGTGCAAAAGGAAAGCGTTTTGCTTTGCCTAACAGTGAAATTATGATTCACCAACCTCTTGGTGGAAAATCAGGACAAGCAACAGATGTTGCAATTTGGGCTGAAAATTTGCTGAAAACAAAACAAAAATTGAACAAAATTTTGTCAGAATGTTCAGGACAAACCATTGAACAGATTTCTCGTGACACAGAACGTGACAATTTTATGACTGCCGATGAAGCGCTTGAATATGGCTTGATTGACAAAATTTTTTATAAGAGATAATTTTGCTGACAAAAACAGCATAGAATAGGATATAACAAAGTCGCATAGCGACATTAGCGAGGTAAGTATTGGACAATATTAAAGTTTTGCATTGTTCGTTCTGTGGAAAGGACGAAAGCGAAGTCAAGAAAATTATTGCTGGTCCAAATGGTCTTTACATTTGTTCAAATTGCATTGAAAAATGCCATGACATACTTGTTGAAACCGAAAAAAGTTTGGAAAACACTGACATAAATTTGTTGACTCCACAAGAAATAAAAAAGAGAATGGATGAATATATCATCGGACAAGAGTCTGCAAAAAAAGTTCTTTCAGTTGCCGTTTACAATCATTATAAACGCGTGGGAACAGGGTTTGGCAAAATTGACGATGAAGAAGTTGTGCTTGAAAAATCAAATGTTTTGATGCTTGGACCAACAGGTTCAGGAAAAACATTGATGGCAAAAACTCTTGCACGAATTTTGAATGTTCCTTTTGCAGTTGCTGATGCCACAACTTTGACCGAGGCAGGATATGTCGGTGAAGATGTTGAAAACATTTTACTCAAATTGATTCAAAATGCCGATGGTGACATCAAACGCGCTGAAAAGGGCATCATCTATATTGATGAAATTGACAAAATCGCTAGAAAAAGTGAAAATGTTAGCATAACTCGTGATGTTTCAGGCGAGGGTGTTCAACAAGCCCTTCTCAAAATCATTGAAGGCACAGTTGCAAATGTTCCTCCACAAGGTGGAAGAAAACATCCACAACAAGAATGCTATCAAATTGACACAACCAACATTTTGTTTTTGTTGGGTGGTGCTTTTGTTGATTTGGACAAGATTGTTGACACAAGAAAAGATAATTCTAAACTTGGTTTTGGCTCGGCAGTGAAAGGCACAAAAGATTATGACTATGACAAATTGATTGCTGAATTGCAACCATCTGACCTTGTCAAGTTTGGTTTGATTCCTGAATTTGTTGGCCGTGTTCCAATTGTTGTTGGACTGAATGCCTTGAATGAAGTTGCACTTGTCAAAATTTTGAGCGAACCAAAAAATGCTCTTGTAAAGCAATATATGGCACAATTCAAGATGGACAATGTTGACCTTCAATTTGAAGATTCAGCACTCAAAGCAGTGGCACAAAAGGCAATGGAATTGAACACTGGCGCTCGTGGACTCCGTTCAATTTTGGAAGATGTTTTGCTTGATTTGATGTATGACATTCCTACTGACAAGTCGATTGAACGTGTTGTTATTGATGGAGACGCAATCAAAAAAGTTTCAAAACCACAAGTTATTCGTAGAATTGCATAAACAGAATTGCATATGCAAACAGCGTCAGCACAAAAAAACGATCATCGTCCGTCTTGTCTTTACGGTAAG
>CAYPVP010000068.1:0-6454 GCA_964414205.1 uncultured Bacteroidaceae bacterium
AGATTATATATCAAAATAGGCTAGTTTTCAACAAATTCGCACAAATCATTGTATACAACCAAATTTAATATTTTTTTTGTTTTATAGATGTGTTTGTTTTCCAAAAACAAAATTGAAATTTCACGATATTCACAATGTTGCAAAAGTTGTTCCACTTGTTCAAAGGTCAAAAATTCAAGCAAATTTAGAAATGCGAAATGATATGTTTTGAAAAATACAATATATAAATCAATGATTTCAATGATTTGTTCAAAAAATGATTCGGAAGCAAAATTTACTGTTGGAGCAAAAAATTTTGCATAATTTTGAGCATCCAATTCATCTGCAATATAAATTTGCGAATTGATGTCCATCAAAAATGCTCCTATCATTTCTTTTTGAATCGAAAAATTTGTTTCAAATTGCAATCTGTTGAGTTCAATAAATTTCGCCAATTCTTTTTGCAAATATGATTCAATTTTTTTCTTTGGCAAATCTAATGGAAAAAGCGCTGTAAAGAATTGAAAATTTTCCAATTTCTTTGGCGTGCAATTTTCAGAAAAAACAAATTTTGAATTTTCATTTCTTTCCAATTTTTGCAACTCTTCAATGCACTCGACAAAAAAACTAGTATTTTCCACAATTAAGGCAGTAAACTTTCCTTTTGACAAATCAATGTTCAATTCCAAATCAATATGCGCCAATTTTTTCATAGTTCAAGATACCTTTCATCTGAATCACAAACAGTAGATTGTGATTGTCCAAGCAACAATTCCATTGATTGAAATTGTTTTTCAGTGATTGTGAGCATTTGCACCAGTCCATTTTCCGGCAAATGTTTTCTAACAATTTTTCGGTATTGTTCAGCAGTTGGAGTGTTTAGTGCAAGTTTGATATAAATTGATTCTTGCATCATTAAAAAGCCATTTTTTATCAAAAATTGCCTAAATTTGCGATATTCCCGCATATCAACAAGCGTTTCAGTTGGCAAATCAAACATTACAATGATTCTCATATATCTATAATTCATAATCTGAAAAATGTTTTATACATTCTATTTTGTTTTCATTGAGTGCCACAACCAAACTTTTTACATAAATTTCAACAGCGTTTTCTAAATACACTTTTTTGTTTGCAATATTAACTTTGCAATTCAACAAGTTTGCCATTTTCTGTTTGAAATTCACTTCCTCATCGGTCAACTGCGAAACAATGTTGTCAACAATGGGTCTGTATGGCTCCATAAAATCACTTGCTAAATTGTAAGGATTGAACTCATTTTTATGCCAAATTCCCAATTGAGTAATGCACCCCGAGGCTGTGATTTCTCTACAAAATGTTGACAACAAAATTGCATAGCCATAGTTCAGTGCAGAGTTATAAAATGTTGGTGTTCTTCTTCCGCTTCCTGCAAACATTTCATTGAAATAGACTTTTGCAGCATGTCCTTCTCTGTTTGAAATGTCACCAGGCTCGACATTTTGCATGTATTCGCTAAGAATTTTTGCACTATTCTTCGCCCCCAATTTGTTCAACAATTTTGATTGATTATTGATTTTCTCCTTTATGATGCTTTGCCACACCAAATTTTTTGTTAGTTCATTCCATTCAATTTGTTTTGTAAGTTGTTTAAAAGTATGATAGTTGTCATCAATGCCCATAATGTGAAATGAAGGCAAATGTTTTTCGTCGCAAAAAATAACTTTAATTTTTCTTTTGTTAAGTTCAACAAGCAAACATGCAGTCAAAGAAACGGCAGTCGATTCAACAATTAGCATGGAGATTTCGGAAAGGTGAATTTTTTTCTCCACCTCTCCTCTGCATACCAAATAAGACAATGAATAGTCGAGTTTTGACCTGTTTTTGATGACTACAGTTCTAAATCCCATACTCAACTCAGTTTTATTGTCTTTTCACGCAAACCTGATTTTGATTGTGTGACTAAACTTATGTTTTTATCTGTTATGTCTTGATTCAAAACTATTGAACATTGACGTGTTCCACCTTTTTTCTCCAAAATTTTGCCGTTTTTTTCTTCTGTGTAACTCAGTTCTGAAACATCTACCACCTTAGGATTGCATTGAAATGCACAAATAATGTTCAAAAGTAGTTGAGCTTGTGCAAATTCATTCTTCTCACCAAAATTTTCTTTTGATTTTTTTAGTATTTCCAACAATGAAGAATAGGTTGGAATTTTTGAATATGGTTGTTTTGACAATTTGTCGATAAATAAATCATAGACAATGTTGTTGTTTTCATTTGTTACAACATAAATTTTTTTGTTTTTATTTTGCACATCTTGACTTCTTCGTTTCATGTCATCAAGCAGTTCCTTTGCCTTTTCATCGACAAAAACTTGCATTTCTTTTTTGTCTTTAATGCCTGACAATTTCATGGCTTTTCCCATTTTTTCAATAAATATCGCCAACGTCTTGACATAATCATTCAGCCACTCATTTGCATAAAATTGATTTGCATTGTGAAGCGTCAAATAATTTCCTGTTATGCCAGCCAATCGCAATTTGCACCCAGCAAAGTCAAGCAATGCCCCAATTTTGATGATTGAATTGTTCAAACCTTTAATCTTCGCCAAAACAGGATTGTTAAGTTTCAAAACATCGTTCATGAATTCTTGCATGGTCATTTTTCCTGTTGCAATTTTTTTGTCATAGAAAATTGGCATAGCCTCAATACTTCTTTTAAGATTTCCTTTTTTATCTTCCGAATCAACAACTATGAAATATGCAGTTCCTGATGTCTTAAATCCTCCATATTTTGAAGCATCTGACTTAGGGCACATTTCTTTTCCGTCGACAATTTTACTTTCTTGTCTTGGATATAATACACCACCTTCATTTTCAACTCCTTGGAAAATTGTAGCCTTATACAACTCTCCTTTTCCCGTAACAAGTTTTTTTGTGACATTGAAGTTGGTTGTAGAAAGTTCATTTTTAATCAAATTCAACGTGGCATTTTTTGAATATTTTGGATAAAAAATTATTTTTCTATCTCTATCAGACCACACCTCGTTGTCAAAAACTTTTTTAAAGTTCAGAGTTCTGTTTTTGCTTTCTGTTTTTTGCATTTTTTCAAATTCACGATTGTGGTTGAAATGTTCATTCAAAACATTGCCGACAACAATGTTCAAATAGGCATCACAAGCATGGTGGAAATCGTTTACATCACGAGATTTTGTGAGTTCATATTCTTTTCTAAAATCACTGACATTGCATGCTTTTGACATCACGATTTCTACATTTTGAGAAGAAATGTTCTTGAAATGTTGTTTGAGAATTTCTGCAACAATTTTCGCTGTTTGATTTGTTTCAACAAGTTGGCGATTGATAAATTTGTCTTGTTCTGCAATGCTGAAATCAAAAGTTCTTGTCAAACGAGCAAATTTTTCATCATTCATCAACTTCAATTTTTTCAAACTATTCCACAATGCAATCCCATTTTTACGCATTGATTCAGGCAACGGATATTGGTCAGCCTTTTCTTTGTTCAGCACACCTTTGACAAGCACCTTGTTGTTGTGTATGCTGTCATCTTTCAATTTTGCTTGTGGAATTATGTGGTCAACATCATAGTCTTGCAAGCAGTCCAAATCAATTGGTTCACCTGAATAGGCACATCTTCCAAGTTGCATAAAATACAAAAACATTTTTTCAGAATTCAGTTTGCTAGAATCAGAATTTTCCAATTCTGAATTGGAGTGAGCAAGCATCTCTTTTTCTTTTTCGCTTGCTTTTTTTCCTGCTTCTTTAAACAATGCTTGTAATTTTGCTTTTCTTGACAAGGTCTTCTGCGGTTTTTCATCTGCTCGCCTTGTGACTTCAATAAAGACCTTTTTAGGAATTCCAGTTTCTTTGACCAAATCTTTGACAAGTTCAAAAGTTTGCCAAACACAACGCTTGACTGATGGCGAACAATAGAGTTCTTTTATTGTTTCATAGGTTACCATTTCATTGTCTAAAACGCCATTATTCAAATTGTATTGTTCCAGTTCTTTTGCAAAACCAAATTTCTCATCATTTATGATTTCCATAAAATTTTTGTTTGTGGAAAACATCAAATCAAGAATGTCCAATCTTTCCCCAAATTCATCTGTCAATGAAATTCCGTTTTCAGTGTGACTTCCTTGCAACAATTCTTTTGACAAACTTGCCCAACCGCTATACTTGAAACCTTTCAATTTTTTTGCTTCGTCTTCGGTCAAAATGCCCTTGTCGCAAAATTCTTTTTTCAAGGCACTTTCAATCATTTTTGCATCATTGTGAATTGTCATATAAAACACCATTTTGTCAATTTCATCAATGATTGCGTTTGTTTTTTCATGCAAAACGCTTTCAAATTGTCGATAGGTTGCCATGTCGCCATTCAGTTGTTCATCAAATCCACTCAGTTTCAAGTTTTTGTCATAGCCAATTGAAATCAAATAGTTTTTAACATTTTTGACGTTTGCTTTTCGCTTCAAATAAATTTCATTGAAAATGTTTTGCTTCAATTCAACCGATAGTGGTTCATCATTGATTTTCAATTTATTGAGTTCATTGAGTGCTACAAATTTTTCAAAACTGATTGAACGCTTTGGCAGTGCGTTTGCAAATTTCAAATAGGTACAATTTGAAGTCATTCGTTTGATAAATTCTTCATTCGATTTTTCTTCATCAATTTTTTCTGCAAAATTCCAAGGAGTAATTCTTCCTTCTGCCTTTCTGCAAGCCCATGCAAATTGACTTCTAGATTTTTCATCAGCATAGTATTTGACAGGCCCAACATAGTATGGAATTCTGAATTTCAAAAGCATCTTTATTTTTTCTGCCACACTTTCATTTCCATCAACCTTGTTCAAAAAGTCGAATTTTCCACTTTCAATCGCATTTTTCAAAATTTGTTCAAGTTCAATCATGTTGAGTTGATAAGGCAATCTAGAATTGTTTTTTGACACAATTTTTGGCATAAAATCGCCATTTTCAATTTTGTTCAAAATGCTTTCTTTCAACTCAATGTTGCATTCATCAATTTTGGCAGTTTCAATGGTTTTCTTTACATATTTATAAAAATCTTCTTGCGTGCAAGTTGCTTGCAATCTTCCATTTGTTCCAACTTTGTTTTCACCAATTCTTCCACCACCGATATAGTAGGTATAGTTGCATCGATTCTTATCGATGGTTTTCTTTTTAACATCGCTGTATGGCACCCCAAACATAAACTCATATGCTTTTTTGTCATCTTCAAAAAGTTTTTTCAAATCTTTTAAATCTTGCTTGTGTTGTTCAAAAATTTCAATCATTGCATCTGACAAAAAAGCATTTTTACCCAACAAATTTTTCAACATTTGAAAATCAAAAATCGATTTCAATGAAAAAATAATTTGTGCATCGTCTTCTGTCAAATTTGCATCAACCAAAGGTGCAATCACTTCAAAATCATCATTGAAAGTGAATGATTTTATCAAATCTTTTTCATACATATCAGCACCAAACATTGTTGTTGGGTTGACAGTGTATCCAAAAACAGCATTGACAAGATTTTTTTGATTTTTTGTTTTGCAATTCAACAATTCGCATGTTTTTGCAATTTTATCTTTTCTCGCCATTGTTTTGTTGCTGAAAACTTCAACCAGTTTGTCCAAATTTTGCAAGTCAAATTCTTCAATGACATTTATTTTGCCAAGTTCTTCTGAATCGTCACTTGCATAATCTTCCAAATTGTCTTGTCGGCTTTTGATTGCTTCATTCAAATTTTCAAAAAGTGGTTTTACTTCATCAATTTTTTCAATGCCACCGTCAATCAAAAAATGCCCACGGTATTTGACGATGTGGTGAATTGCCAAATACAACAGCCTTATGTCATCAGTTCCGTTTTTAATAAGTTCAGAACGCAAATGGTAGATTGTTGGATATCTATTATAATATTGTTTATCGTTGAAATTTTTGTCATTGAAAAGTGAATATTTTTCAGGCACGGTTTTGTCTTCCAAAAACAAATCATTTTCATTGAGGCGTTGAAAAAAGTTTTTATCTTTTTTCATCATTTCATCATTGAACAGTTCTTGCAACAAAACCAAGCGATATTTTCTGCGATTGAGCCTGCGACGGCTAGTTCTGAACCCTCTTCTAGTTTCAGCAGTTTGGGCTTCATCATAAGTTAGAATTCCAAGTGCATTCTTTTGACCAACTTTTACAACTTCATAGTCCTCATTTGTGACGGCATAGCCTAGATTTCCTGTTCCAATGTCAAGACCAAAAAAGTTTTTAAAATTTTCCATTGACAATTCTCCTGTTGTAGTTTTATAATGAAGTTATTCAAAATAACATTCGTTCAAATAAGATGTTATCTTAATCGCTAATCGAAAGATTAGCCCACATTTGTGGAAAACCCGTTTTGACGGGTTTTTTGTTTTATATTCAATTGTTTTCTAATTTGCAAAATAACCAATATGGAAAAAAAAATTGATAAAATTTTATCC
>CAYPVP010000069.1:0-6128 GCA_964414205.1 uncultured Bacteroidaceae bacterium
TTTCCCTCTTTCAAAACGTCTGCTTTGAAAAGGTCAAATTGATAGTCTTCATCAAAAACCTTGTCTATTTGTTTTCTAAACATTCTCAAATACAAAATGCCTTTGTATTCATTGATGATTGGCAATGCTTTTGCAAGTTGAATTTCATCTACAGGTTCAAAAATGACAATGTCAGCAATTGAACGAAGAACGCCGATGTCTTCCATTCCCATGTGAGTTCCACCATTAAGTTCTGCTGAAATTCCAGGGTCAGTTCCGACAATTTTGATGTTTTGTTTTGCATATGCACCAGAAAGAGTGATTTGGTCACAAACTCTGCGTGATGCAAAAGGTGCAAATGAGGTGACATAAGGATTGAATCCATATGAAGACATTCCTGCTGCAATAGAAACCATGTTTTGTTCTGCAATGCCAACATCAATGGCTTGTTCAGGAAAATCTTTGCGAAGTGACCATGTTCCACTTGCTTTTGCAAGGTCGGCATCAATCACAACAGTTTTTTTGTCTGCTTCCATAAATTGGCGTAGATGATTTGCCAAAACGACTCTCATTTCCATTGTTATGCCCTCCCAATTTCTTCAATTGCAATTTCAAGTTGTTCTGCTGAAATTGGCATGTTATGATTGCCAAAGCCCAATTTTTCAACAAATGAAACGCCTTTGCCTTTGATTGTGTTTGCAACAATCATTGTTGGCTTGTCTTGTGATTTTGCATTTGCTATTGCATCATCAATTTGTTGGAGGTTGTGTCCATCAATGACAATGACATTCCAACCAAAACTCTCCCATTTTTTGTCGAGTGGGTCAAGAGCGTTGATGTCTTCAACATTGCCGTCAATTTGCATTTTGTTGAAATCGGTGAATGCAATCAAGCGAGAAAGTTTTGATTGTGAAGCAAACATTCCTGCTTCCCAAATTTGACCTTCTTGTGATTCACCATCGCCGATGATTGCATAGGTGTAGGCGCCGTCATTGCAAAGTTTTGAAGCAAGAGCAATTCCAACAGCGCAAGAAAAGCCTTGTCCCAACGAACCTGTTGTCATGTCAATTCCAATTGTTTTGTTCATGTCGCAGTGACTTGGCAAATTTGTTCCAGAGGCGTTCAATGTAAGAAGTTCGCTTTTGTCAAAATATCCTTTGTTTGCAAGTGTTGCATAAACGGCAGGTCCAGCATGTCCTTTTGACACAATCAATCTATCTCTGCCTTCCATCTGTGGGTTGGTTGGGTCAACATTCATATGTTTGAAATATAAACTTGCCAAAATGTCCACAATGGACAAACATCCACCAACATGCCCAACACCAATCGAACCCATACACTTCATTGTATCAATTCTGATGTCTTTGCAAATTTGTTTAAGTTCCATTTTACACCTCGAATTTTTTTGTATAAAGCCGAACAAAATCTCTTTGAAACCAATTTAGCACATGAGCAACTTGTTGTCAATGAACACCAAAAACCCCAGCATTGCAAAAAAATTGCAACAAAAACCATAATTTTTTGTGCAAATCTCAAATTTGAATTTGTTAAAGCCTAATAGTTATAGCATATTTAATTGATAAATGCACGCAAAATGCCCTACTAAACACTAATTATTTTATACAATTTTTATTTTTTTTCACATCCACAAAAATTTTTGAAAAAGAAAAAAATCGCCTTTCGGCGATTTTAAATTTAGTTGTCAGACATTGCAAAGAAAGTGTTTCGTGCAACTCTCTTTATCACATCATATGCCATTGCCATGTCTTTTTCCGTAAAATCAGCAAAAACCAATTCTCCATAGTTTTTTTGCATTATCAAAATTTCATTGACAACTGGCTTTGATTCTTTTGTCAATTTCAAATGAATTTTTCTTCGGTCTTCACTGTCAGGAATTCTCACAAGAAACTTTCTTGCAATCAATCTGTCAACAGCCTGAGATACATTCGATTTTACAAGCAAACGCATTTCGACAATATCCGATGCCGTGTCTTGTTTTGAATTGCTCGCCAAAAATGACAAAACTTCAATTTCGATTTGTGTCAAAGCAAATTTTTTGCCAACTTCATCGCAAAGTTTATCATACAATTTTGAACATCCTTTATTAAAAATCAATATATCTGTTTTTTCCATATCATCGTCCTGTATAAATTTTTGTTTCTTTTCATCACACAAACTTGTTCTATAAGAAACAATTTATTTTAGAGCGAATCAGATTTTATGTCAAGCGAAACAATGGAACACTTACAATTTTTGACATAACAGCAAGTGAAAGATTGTTAATACACAAATTTTTAGGCGGAAAGCAATGTGTATAATGCCATCACTCATATGTTTTTAGCATAATGGCAACCAAAATGATGTCAACAATTGTATGTTTTTGAAAGTTCCAAATTGTTCTTTTGCATTGCTGATGACATGATGCAAAAATCGTTTGCTCCTGCTTCAAAAACTTTTTGCAAATTTTCTTTTTTTATCCCACCAATCGCATTTACAGGAATTGATACATTTTTGCAAATCGACTCCAATGCTTCCAAACCTCGTGGCAACAAGTCTTTTTTGCATTCAGTTTGAAACACATGTCCAAAAACCAAAGATGTTGCACCCAATTTTTCAGCAACAATGCTTTCTTCAACATTGTGCACTGCAACACTAACATTTTCAAAATCGTCAAAATGATTTCTCATTTCAACAAAATTGGCAAAAGAAACATGAATGTTTTTGCACTTCAAAATTTTTGCAATTTGAACATGATGACAAATGTAAATTTGTTCTTCAAAATTTTCAATTCTTGTCTTCAATTTTTTTGCCAATAACATGTATTCATTTTCATCAAGATGTTTTTCTCTGAGAAAGATTTCTGTGGAATTTTGTTGCGAATTTTCAATTTTATTTTTTGATGACAAATTTTGTTGCAAATTCTCAATTTTTTCTTCTGATGTTGAATTTGGTTGCACATTATAAGTTTTGTTTTTTGCCATCAAGTCTAGGTGCATCAAATCTTCAATTTTGTCTTCAATTGGTTCACTGCAAAGCAGTCCGTTTGTTATGATAATCATACTATAAATAGGTTGTGTCCGAAAACACAGGTTGCAAATTTTTTGATTTTACTACATTGCAAATTTCTTCCAAAGAACGAGGGTCAGAAATGTCAAATTGTTCATCACCCTTTTCATCTCCATCATGTCCTCCCACGCCAACGCTCACCCCAGCAGAAATTTTTGTCGCACATAGTCCAATTACATTATCTCTAAATTTTGCATTTTCTCTTGTGGAAATTGTGATTGATGCAAATGGCAAAAGCAAACGATAGGCAAGCATAACTTGCAAAAGTTGTTTTTCGTGAACATCTTTTGAGTTGTTTTCTTTGTTGTTTATATAAGGTCTTATTCTAGGAACAGAAAAACCAATTTCAGCCTGTGGATATTTTTTTTGCATCAAAAAAGCATGGACTCCTGCACCAAATGCATCTTTACGAAAATCATCAAGCCCTAGCAATGCACCAAAACTAACGCCTCGCATTCCACCCAAAACTGCCCTTTCTTGCGCATAGAATCTGTATGGAAAAACTCTTTTTGAGCCAAACAAATGTTGCTCTGAATATTTTTCAGCATTGTAGGTTTCTTGATAGACACTGACAAAATCAGCACCTTTCGATTTCAAATAGGCATATTCATCGCTATTGACAGGATAAATTTCAATTCCAATTGTCGTAAAATATTTTTTTGCAATTTCCAATGCTTCGCCAATGTATTCAACACTGGACATATTTCTCGATTCCCCTGTCAAAATGAGAATTTCTTTCATTCCAGTTTTTGAAATTGCTTGCATTTCTTTTTCGATTTCTTCTTTGTTCAACTTTGCACGATGAATATGGTTTTTGCAATTAAACCCACAATAAACGCACATGTTTTCACAATAGTTGGCAATGTATAGTGGTGTGAAAAAGCAAATCGAATTTCCAAAATGCTTTCTCGTTTCAATTTTTGCCTTTTGTGCCATTTCTTCCAAAAAGTTTTCAGCAACAGGCGAAAGCAATGCTCCATAGTCATGCAAATTCAAAGTATCTTTTTGAAGTGCAATTCTCACATCTTGTGCTGTGAATTTGTTATAGTCATATTCATCAATTTTTGTCAAAGTCGTGTCCAACATGTCACTTGACAAAATTTCCATGTTTTCCAAATATTCAAATACGCTTTTTCCTTCATTAAGTGGCATTGTTAGTCCTCCAAAAAGCCTGTCAAAGGGCTTGATGCTTCGGCATTTTTGCTCAAAACTCGTCCCAAACCTGACAAATAGGCATTGCGTCCTGCTTCAATGGCTTGTTTGAATGCCTTTGCCATTTGTCCAACATTTCCTGCTGTTGCAATGGCTGTGTTTGCCATGACCGCCGCCGCCCCCATTTCCATTGCCTGACATGCTTGTGATGGTCTTCCAATTCCAGCATCAACAATCACTGGCAAGTCAATTTGGTCAATCAAAATTTGAATGAATTCTTTTGTGCAAAGTCCCTTGTTTGTTCCAATTGGAGCGCCAAGAGGCATAATTGCCGCAGCCCCTGCATCTTGCAACTCTCTTGCCACATACAAGTCAGGATACATATATGGCAAAACAACAAAGCCCTCGTTTGCCAAAATTTTTGTTGCCTTGATTGTTTCTTTGTTGTCAGGAAGCAAATATCTGCTGTCTGCAATGACTTCAACTTTGACAAAGTCCCCACAACCAACTTCTCTTGCAAGGCGAGCAATTCTCACTGCTTCTTCGGCGTTTCTTGCCCCTGATGTATTTGGCAAAATCGTAATGTTTTTTGGAATGTAATCCAAAATGTTTTCACTTCCACCAAAGTTTGCCCTTCTAAGTGCGACGGTAATCATTTCTACCTTTGCATTGTCCACACACTTTTCAATCAGGTCTAGTGAATATTTGCCTGACCCCAAAATAAATCTTGAACTAAATTCTTTGCCTCCAAGAATAAGTTTGTCTTCCATTTTTATATCTCCTTAATTCCAATTATCAATCTTAATATTATGTTTGCTTGATGAGATGCACACAGCACAACTCGTGGTGCCATCAAGCCTTTTCCAAATTCAATGTCGGTTTTCATATCCCCTGCTAGATACAATCGCTTTCCAATTTTTTTTGTTTCTATGTCGTTTGAACTTCCATAACCTGCCATGCCATTTGACGCCACAACCGTTTTGTCTGTTTTTTCCAATATGGTGTTGACAAGCATTGCCTTTGTTTCTGCTTTGTCAAACGCCTCCACAACAAAATCGCAATCTTCAATCAGCGACACACAGTTGCTAGGTGTCATCTTTTCATTGTGAAGACTCAACTCCACAAAAGGGTTGATGTTTTTCAATTGGTTGGCAAGTGCTTCCGTTTTGCTTTTTCCCACATCCTGCAAAAAGTAGTTTTGCCTGTTGAGGTTTGTCAAATCTACTGTGTCAAAGTCAATCAACACCATTTTTCCAACACCCAACCTGCACAGCATTGTTGCTATGTGTGAGCCTAGTCCTCCAAGCCCACAAATTGAAACTTTCGCTTTTGAAATCTTTTCTTGAACTCTTTTGCCATGTCTTTCTTCGAGCAACAGTTGAATGATTTGTGGAGTTGGCACATCTGACTTTGAAACAACAGTTATGTTTTCATTTTCATGCAGTAGATATTCTCTTTCGACCGTTACACCAGCAATCAAAACCAATTCGTTTTCTGCAAAATTGTCTGAAACTTTTGGTTGTGCAATTTCTCTTTTTTTTCCGTTGACAAAAATTTTCATCCACCACCTACAAAAGACACAATTTCCACTTCATCACCATTCATAAGCACAGTTTCGTTATATTTGTTTTTTGGAACAATTTTTCCATTCAATTCTATCGCAACTTTTTCAATCGGAATGTTTTTTTCAGCCAAAAATACGCTGATTGCAATTTTGTGACATTCTTCATTTTTACCGTTGATTTTTACCATATCATTTCTCCTTTGTTTATTTCATTTTGAATTTTTCTATCAAAGTTTGTTTTTGTTCTTTGACTGCATAGATTTTTTTTTAGGTTTTATTTTTTCGGAATATATTTGTTTTCTACCGTCATTAACTTTTGTGTATTTTGCCTTTGATTTTTTGGTCGTTTGCTTTGGCTTTGGCTTTG
>CAYPVP010000070.1:0-6044 GCA_964414205.1 uncultured Bacteroidaceae bacterium
TTTGCCTTTTTTGGAAGGACTACAGAAAGTACCTGATTTGCACTTGAACCAGATGCAAAAATTTTTGTTTGTGGTTTCAAAAAGATGCAATTCGCTAAGTGTTTCACTTGCAATTTTTTAGAAGTTCAATTGTTTCCAAAGATAATGGTTGAGTGAGCAAGTCGCAATTTCTGCGAATTTTGTCCAAACTCCAATTCCACCATTGTAGTTGCATCATTGAATCTATTATGTCTTTATCGAACCTATATTTTATGATTTTGGCAGGAACACCAGCAACAATTGCATATGGTGGAACATCTTTTGTGACAACGGCTCCTGCGCCAATGACAGCACCATCTCCAATTGTAAGTCCTGTCAAAATGTTTGCACCTGAACCAACCCAAACATCGTTGCCAATCGTAACATTTGTTGCATTTTCAACTCTCTTTGGTTTTGCATCAAAAATTTTTTCAACAAAATAGTTGTCGTAAATCATTGCACATTCATAGTTGTGTTGATATCCCCCGATTGATACATTCCAACTAATGTTGCAATATTTCCCTAAATTAGTATTGCGAATATGCGTGTTTATTCCAACATAACTTCCAAAACCAAGTGATGAGAAATGGATTGAAGCGTTTCTTCTGATTTCGTTTTTTCCAATCAAATTTGAACTTATGATGATGCTTCTGTCTGCAATGATTGAATCGGCAATGTTGGAATCTCTGATGTAAACATCATTATAGATTTTAGAAGTTTTATCAATGATTGAATTGAGAATGGTTTGTTCCATGTTTTTTCCTCACTTTATTTTGACACTGCTATAATGTGGTTTTCTGTTTTCAATGTTTGGAAGCATCATATAATTGCCGTAGTTTTTTGTCAAAAAGAAATCAATGTTGTTTGGTGCTTTGAAATTTACATTTTCAAACTTTATTTCTTGCAACGGAAAAATGCTGTCAATTTCATAAATTGGATTGTCAATCATTGAACAGAAAACTTCTCTGTCATTGTCAAATTGTTCTGCATTTTGCAATTTGATGTTTTCTTTTTCAATGTTGGTCAAAAATGTGCTTTTGTCAATCAAGCCCAACTCAAATTTTCGTTGATAAAAATTTTTATGTTGATTGCAAATATAATCGGGGACATTGCATAATTTTTCTTTTTTCATTATATACAAATCAACATTCAATCCTTTTTCAAAATAAATGTTGTCATGTGGAAAAAGTTGATTGTCAACAACAGAATTTTTGTCTTTTACCCTGTTCCAAGCGTGAAAAAACATTGGTTCACTCTCGTTGCATTCCAGCACCATATCTTTGGGCAGGTTTGCTCGCAACAAATTCATTGCTTTTTCATAAGATTCATCAAACAAAAACAAATCGAAATCATCGTCCCAAGGAATGAAACCACCATGGCGAACAGCACCCAACAAAGTTCCATAAGCAATGAAATAATTAATTTTGTTTTCATCAAAAATTGAAGTTATTTGTTTGGCCATTTCAAGCAATCGATTTTGAACCTTTTTCAAAGTATGTTTTGAAAATTCCGGCGTTGTATAAAATTCAATATTTTCTTTCATCAAAGTTTTCTCCAATCAACAAGCATTTCGACCATGTCAACATCAAAAACAGGAATATTACATTTCTGTTTGACATCGAGCCTTTCTCTAAAAGAATCGTCAATAAAAATAGATGCACTATTTTTTTCAATGAAGTCTGATTTGTTTTTTTGCAAATCTATGTGTAAAATTTCGTCAAACAACTCCAATGAAACAAAATGTTCTTTCAGAGTTTCTGCAATGTTTTTTGCATGGCGAGAAAGTAAACATATTTTTTTTCCATTTTCTTTGTTTTGATACAAAACTGTCAAAAGTTGATAGTTGAGTCTGCCATTCAAAATCAAAGTGTCATCCAAATCAACATATATGGTGTCGAAATTCAAATTTGTTTGATAGCGACTGATGAAAGCACGGTCAAGTTGAACAGTATAATCATTTTTCAAAATAGCACAATCTATGCCTTGCATGTTATAAAGCGTCATGAGAGGATAATTGATTCCCAACATTCTTGTAGTTGCCATTGTTCCAGGAATTCTTGGTGAGACTTCCAAAAGTTTGAATTTGCCAAAAGCATTTTTTTTGAGTTGAAAAAACCAAGCACCATTAAATTTGAATTTGCTATTTATTTGTTCTGCAATTTTTTGAACAGTTGGGTTGTCGCCACAAATTGAGG
Organism: uncultured Bacteroidaceae bacterium; assembly: GCA_964414205.1. Classification (GTDB taxonomy): domain Bacteria; phylum Bacillota; class Clostridia; order Christensenellales; family CAG-917; genus STD2-102. The sequence goes on from CAYPVP010000070.1 coordinate 2,214, forward strand.
ATCTCACGCTGATTCCAGTTCTGATTCTTGCTCTGTCGCGCATGATTGCCGATTTCAAGTTGCCATTCAAATCGGTAAAGCAATCAACTGAAAACTCTTGTCCTTCAAGATATTCACAAATTATAAATTGATTTTCAACATTTTGAAGATTGAATTGAAGTTCTTGCATGTTTTCAATTTTCATTGCACCTTGTGAGCCTTGTCCTTCTTTTGGCTTAATAAAAACAGGAAAATGTTCCACTTCTTCGATTGAAGAATAAAATTTTGGCACAAAATCAAAATCGTGCAATTTCAAATATGTTGATTCTTTTGACCTACATGTTTTGACTGTTTCATAGTCAGAAGAAACAATTTCGGCATGAATTTCATTGTTGTGTTCGGCGAAAAAATCAATGGCAATATCATGTGCTGGATAGATGTAGTCAATTTGATATTGTAATAATACTTCATTCAATTTTTCAATAAAATCGCATTTGTTCACAAATGGCAAAAGTGGGACCATGTTTTCATATACAAATTTTGTGTGGTCATCTGTGCTTGTGCCAGCAAAAATGTTGTAAAATTTGCAATTTTTCAATGCATTGAAAACTTCAAATGCTATCTCTGTTCCTGCTGGAAAAATCAATATGTTTTTCTTCTTCATCTCTTTCCTATAAAGTTCATTTGTTGAAATTGACATTTTCTTTAATATATTAAATTAGTTTTTTGTCAACTCATTTCATGCTTGCGATTTTTATCTTTGATTATTTTTACGCCTTGCAAATTGCTTGATACATTTGCAGGCACATATTTGTGTTTTTGTTTTTCAGTCAATCTTGTTGGCACTTTGACAACTTTTGCATTTGCAAGGTTGCTTGTTGTGACAGCAGGAATGTATGCTTTGCCAAGTTTAACCAAAACCTGATGTTTTGCTTTTGAAATCTTTTCGACAGCATAGGTGTATGCTTCCAATTTGAAAAGTTTTGCAAGCAATGGATAGATGATTATGCCAGCAAAAACTTGAATTGCCAAAACTCCTGCATAATGAATTGGCAAATATGACAATCCATAAACTGCTCCTGCCATTGCAATTGACAAAACAGCAGATGGCAAAATGTCTTTCATTTGGTCAATATAGCCATAGCCAAGCAGTTTTTTGTTTGGAAAAGCATTGATAAATGCCAAAATAAAACTTGTGATGACATTTGCAATCATCATCCATTTAAGTCCAAATGGCAAAGCAATCAACAAAGTTGCAACTCCAATGATTTTTTTTGCAATTTCAAGACCCAAAAAAATGTCACTTCTTCCAAGAGCATTATACACTTGAAGATTGCCAACTGCAAGAGGGTAGAACGCATAACTTAGACACCACATTTGCAAAAAGAACACGCAAGGCAACCATTTGTCTGTAAGCAACAATCTTACAAGTGGTTCGGCACACACTGCAAGCCCTGCCATCATAGGAAAAATCAAAAAACTTGTTGCTTTCAAACTTTTTCTCAAAATTTCACGCATCGCTTTTTTGTCATTTTGTTTGAAAGACAAAACGGGATACATGACGGAACTGATGCTACCACTGATGTTGTCAATGATGAGAGAAGGAAATTGCTTTCCTCTGTTCCAATAGCCAAGATCGGCATCAGTATATTTTTTTCCGATGATGAGAGAATAGATGTTGTTGTAAATTTGATTTAGCAAGCCTGACAACAACAATTTCCAACCAAAACTGAATAACTTTTTGAGTCGTTTGAGTGAAAATTGAAACTTTGGAAACCATTTGACTGTGAAAAACATAATGAAAGTTGTTGCAACCACCATTGAAAGTTGTTGCCCAACCAATGCCCAAACTCCAAGGTTTGCATATGCCATGCCAATTCCAACGCCAGCAGAAATCAAAGTCCCAAAAATTGAATTTACAAAAATCTTTTTAAATTGCAAATTTTTTTGCAAAATGACATTTTGAATGCTGTTTATTGTGCCAACAATCAATGTGAGTGACAAAACACGCAATACATCTTTCAAAATTGGCATTTTGTAAAATTCAGCAATGAGAGGAGCGCAAAAAAACAAAATGACATACAGCACAACCGACATAATCAGATTTGTCCAAAAAACCGTGTTGTAGTCAAGAGCATCGGCATCAAGTTTGCGAATCAATGCCGATGAAAAACCACCTTGCACAAAGACAGTTGCAACATTGATGAAAACAATGATTAGCGCAATTGCACCATAGTCAGATGGAGACAAAAGTCTTGCAAGAATGATTGACACCACAAATTGAATTGCTTGTGCGCCAAAACGCTCAAACAACTTCCAAATCAGTGATGTTATAGTTTGTTTTTTAAGATTTTCTTGATTCATATTTTGTCCGTGTATAGTTTTTTGATACAATTTTTAACATTTGTAATTTATATAGAAATCAAATTTTCTAACTGATTTTTAAAATAAATTTAATGCTTAAAAAAATAAAATTCATTTATATTATTCATGCCAAGTCCCCTTGATTTTAAGTATCAATTTAAACAAAGAATTAAAATAATTTGCGAGAATAATTTTAATTTTAAGTTTTAGACTAGCATGTTTATATGCCAATATAAAGTCACTCTTTTTCAACAAGGTTCTATCTATACCCGTTGCAAGCATACTTTGTTTGTTGGCTTCCATGTACTTGTTGATACTTTCAAAATATTTGTTGTTCGTAAACAAATTTAGATTTTCATACATATGCAAAAATAAAGAATTGTGAACAAACAACTGCTGTTGTGAATATTTTTTCCATTTTGTCATTGCAGAATTGGGAACATTTATTCTATAAACGGAAGTTTCATCTTTGATAAAATGTGCATAGCCAAGTGCAGTGTTAAATAATGAAATTTTTCGATCACCGCCAGGACATGGATCATCATAATAAAGTGGCATATTGTTTAAAAAGTTTTTTTTGAACATATATGTTGAGGTCGGAATAAAATGCAGAGAAAGAATGTCAGGAAGGCTATAATTTTCTTTTTTTAAATTTATGGCTATATTAAAATTTTCATAAAAATTAGATGTTTCATTGGTTGAGCAATCAAAAATTTTGGCATTAGAAAAGCAAAATGAACATTCTTCATTTTTACTCATATAATCATATTGTTTTTGTAATTTATTCTCATCAATCCAAAAATCATCGCCTTCACACATTGCAATATACTTGCCTTGTGCATAATCTTGTATCAGCATTTTTGATATATATACGCCTTTTGAGTATTGATTTTCAGTTTGCAAAATTGGCTTTATAATATCGGGATATTTTTCAGCATATTCTCTGATAATTTCAGCACTCCCATCAGTTGAAGCATCATCGTGAATGATAATTTCAAATTTGAAGTTCGTTTTTTGCATAACAAATCCGTCTAAACATTTGCGAAGATATGGTTCATGATTATATGATAGTGATATTACACTAATTTTAATTTCGTTATTCATAATAGTTAAAATTTCCCCAATATAGCGTCTTGTATGCCCGAAAGTGGATTATAGCCCGTCATAGCGGTTCCGAATTCAAATAATTGCCAAGCCAAAATATATGCCAATAATAATATTAAAATGCACTTTACTTTTTTATTTGTTGTATTTTCAAGTTCTCTTGGAAAATAAATTAAAAATCCAAAACTTAAAACCATCATAAATCTTGTAAAAAACATAAAATTTGTAATCATACCAGCAGCAATTATAGTTAGTGTCGTCATTAATAAATTGCTTGTACTTTCAAAAGTAATGGGATTATTTATTGGTTGAAGTAAATTAGTTTACTTTTTATAAAATGTTAGATAAATTAAAAGCAATGTTAGCACAATATAACATAAGTAC
>CAYPVP010000071.1:0-5940 GCA_964414205.1 uncultured Bacteroidaceae bacterium
ATTAGAATGTAAAATAAATAGAGAAGTAAGTTGAAAGTGAATTAAAGTTTGGTTTGCAATATGGCTATATAGTATGTGGTTTGCTGTGAAAACTGTTTTGAAGATAGTTTAATTGGTTGATTATCAATTGATATTTCAGAATTATTTTTCAAATTACACATTGTTTATCAACATAACACTAAAAAAGGAACAAAATTTTTTGTTCCTTTTAATTTTTTTTGCTTGATGTTTTTGTTGATTAAACTTTCAATTTCAATTATAATTTTTTTATGAATATTTTGATTTCAAATGATGATGGAGTTTTTGCTCCTGGAATTATGGCTTTGGCTGTTGAACTTTCAAAAAATAATAATGTTATTGTTGTTGCTCCTGACAGGCAATGTTCAGGAAATGGACATTCAATAACTTTTTTTGATTCCTTATTCTATGAAAAAGTTGACTATCCAAACAATATTGATGCGTTCAAAGTGAATGGCACTCCTTCTGATTGCGTAAAATTTGGGCTTGATGTTGTTTGCAAAAATTTTCAAATTGATGCTGTAATTTCGGGAATTAACGATTGTTTGAACATTGGAACAGATGTGTTTTATTCGGGAACAACAAATGCTGCGATTGAAGGAACAATTTGTGGAATCAAGTCTGTTGCTGTTTCGACAATTTCAAAAAAAGATGATTTCAGTTTTCCAGCAAAGTTTGTTGCAAAAAATCTTGCAAAATTTTTGAGTTTTGCATCTGAAAGCATAACTGTTAATGTCAACATTCCATCAATAGACAAGGCATCAATCAAAGGTGTTGTTGTCACCGAACTTGGAAGGCGTCGCTATGATGACAGATATGAACTTTTGGAAACAAGCGAAGACAAAAAGCGATATATTTTGACGGGGCTTCCAGTTGATGAGAGCAAGTCAGAACATAGTCATGATGTTGCAATGGCAGACAAAGGTTACATCACAATCACGCCTTTGACATTGTTCACAACTGACCATAAAGCATTGAAAACCATGAAGAATGAGGAGTTTGAATTGTGAAAATAGCAATTATTGGTGGTGGCGCAGGCGGAATGATGTCTGCAATTATGTCAGCAAGAAACGGCGCTGAAACAGTTTTGTTTGAAGCAAATGAAAAATTGGGTAAAAAAATCTACATCACAGGCAAAGGCCGTTGCAATTTGACAAATGCCTGCATGCCTGATGATTTTTTGTTGAATGTTGTTTCAAATTCAAAATTTCTCTATTCTTCCATAAACAAACTTTCGCCATATGCAACAATGAGTTTTTTTGATGAACTTGGCTTGAAACTTGTTGTTGAAAGAGGAAATAGGGTGTTCCCTGAATCTCAAAAAGCAAGCGATGTCACCAAAAGCATGGAAAAAGAACTTTCTAGGCTTGGTGTGTTGGTTCTGTTGAACACTCCAATTTTGAATGTCACTTTTGATGGGAAAAATTTTGTTGTTGAAAGTCATCGTGGACAAGAAAAATTTGACAAAGTCATTGTTGCTACTGGTGGCGTGTCCTATCCTTCAACTGGCTCAACAGGTGATGGCTATTCAATAGCCAAAAAGTTCGGACACAAAATTGTTGAACCAAAACCTGCGCTTGCACAACTTGTGACGGTTGAAAGCGTTGCGATTTTGGAAGGCTTGTCACTGAAAAATGTGAGATTGACAGCATTTCAGAATGGAAAAGAAATTTGGAGTGAATTTGGTGAAATGCTATTCACCAGAAAAGGTTTGTCAGGACCAATTGCACTTTCAATATCAAGCAGAGTAAACAGAATGAAAAATGTGGTTTTGTCAATTGATTTGAAACCTGCTTTGGATGCTGAAACTTTGGACAAAAGATTGATTCGTGAATTTGAAAACAATTCAAATTCAAAAATTTATAATGCCGTTCGTTCATTGATGCCACAACGTTTGACAAACTATGTTTTGGCAAAAACTGGAATTAGTGGACAAAAAATTGTAAATGTTGTGACAAAAGAGGAGCGTTTAAAAATTGGCGAAACAATAAAAAATTTGCCATTCAAACTTGACAAAATTGGTGGATTTGAAGAATCTATTGTTACAGCAGGTGGAGTTGATGTCAAGGATATGAAACCATCAATGGAAAGCAAACTTCAAAAAGGACTTTATTTTGTCGGTGAAACTTTGGATGTGGACGCTTTGACAGGTGGCTATAATTTGCAAATTGCTTTTTCAACAGGCTATGTTGCAGGAATTGATTCAGCAAAGGAAAAATAATTTTGTGTTTGACTTTGAAAGTCAAGACTAATATAATGTGTGAGAGGTTCAAAATGATAAACATTGCAATAGATGGACCAGCAGGTTCTGGCAAAAGTACAGTGGCTAAAATTGTTTCAAAAAAACTTGATTACATCTATCTTGACACGGGCGCTATGTATAGGGCATCAGCCGTGTTTGCTTTGAACAATGGTGTTGATGTTCAAGATGAAAAACAAGTCTGTCAAGTGATTGAAAAATTTACAATGGACATAATCTTTGAAGATGGACAACAACAAATTTTTGTCAACGGAGAAAACGTTACACCTTTTTTGCGTGAACACAAAATCAGCAAAGCAGCATCTGACATAAGCAAGCATGCATGTGTAAGATACAAAATGGTGGAATTGCAAAGAAATTTTGCAAAATTACACAATGTAGTTCTTGATGGTAGAGACATTGGAACTTTTGTTTTGCCAAATGCTAGATACAAATTCTTTTTGACTGCATCTCTTGATGAGCGAGCCAAAAGAAGATTTTTAGAACTTGAACAAAAAGGTGAAAAAGTAAATTTTGATGATTTGTTGCAAGACATAAAATTGCGTGACTACAACGATTCGCACAGAGAAGTTGCGCCACTCAAACAAGCCGAGGATGCTGTCTATATTGACACAACAATGATGAACCTTGAAAAAGTTGTTGAAACAATTTTGAGTTCAATCAATAGGGGATAAAATGAGTATTTACAAATTTTTAAATTTTTTAACAAAACCTTGGATGAAGTTTCTATATCCAACTGAAATCGTTCATGCAGAAAATTTTCCAAAAGAAGAATCTTGCATCACAATTTGCAATCACTATGCAACCCCAGACACTTTTATCATTGCTCAAAAATTTATGCCTAATGAATTGCACGTTCTTGCAAAGGCAGAGGCTTTTGATTCAAAAATTGGAAACAAGTTTTTGAAAGGTATGGGTGCAATTCCTGTCCACCGTGGTGAAGGCGATGTGTCTGCTGTAAAATCAGTTATGAAAGTTTTGAAAGCCAACAAAACAATTTTGATTTTTCCAGAAGGAACAAGAAACAAAGCAGGAACAAAAACAATGGCTCCTCTAAAACAAGGTGTTGCGCGTTTTGCCATAAAAAGCAACAAAAAAGTTGTTCCAATGATGTATTATCGCATGCACAAAGTTTTCAGAAAAAACTGGCTTATGGTTGGCGAACCTATTGCTTTTGATAATTTCAAAAATATGAAAAATCACGATGACTATCAACGCGCGACTGATTTTTTGACAGAAAAAATGGCTGAACTAAGAACACAACTTGATGCCTATGTTGAAGATGGAAAAAAAGTTAAAAAAGGCAAAGAAAACAAATTTTGAGGAATTGATTTGACAAAAATTATTGTTGCAAAAAATGCAGGGTTTTGCTCTGGTGTGAAAAGAGCATTTGACAAAACATGTGCTTTGCTTGAAAAAAAATCTAATGTTTCAATTTTGGGTGAATTGATTCACAACAAAACTGCTTTAAAATATCTTGAAGAATGTGGTGCAAAAACAATCAATTCAACAAATGAAATTGAAAAGGGGGACATTGTTGTTGTTCGTGCTCATGGCGTGCCACCTCAACTGATTGAAGAAATAAAAGCAAAAGGTGGAATTGTTGCTGATTTGACATGCCCATTTGTTCAGAACATTCACAAAATTGTGAATGAACACTATGAAAATGGATATAAAATTTTTATTGCAGGCGACAAAAACCACCCCGAAGTCATTGGAATCAATGGTTGTGCAAACAATGAAGCGATTGTGTTTGATGTTTTGCCACCTGAAAATATAGAATTTGATAAAGCATGTTTTGTTTTCCAAACTACATTTTCAGTTGAAAAGTCTAAAAAAATTGTTGATTTTGTTGAAAAATTGTCAAAAGACCCATTCAAAACAGTTGTTAAATTTAATACGATTTGTTATACTACAACGGAAAGGCAGAAAGAAGCCTTGGAACTTGCACAAAAAAATGATGCCGTTGTTGTTGTTGGTGGAAAAAACAGTGCAAACTCCAACCAATTGTTTTCGATTGCTCAAAAAGAAAACAAAAATGTATTTTTTATTGAAAATGTAAACGATTTATCGTTCGACATAAAGGAATTTTGTAGCATTGCAATTCTTGCTGGTGCATCGACACCACAAAAATTGCTTACGGAGGTAGTAAACACTATGAGTGAAACTCAAAAGAACATTGTTGAAGAAACAACAAAAAACACAGAGATGACAGACGAATCAACATCTCTTGAAAACACAATGGCAAATGCCGAACCTGAAAAGGAACTTACTATGGAAGATATCGTTTCTTCTGACAAGGTAATGGGTTTCACATCCTATGCTCCTGGAAAAAGAGTTAAAGTTGAAGTTATCAGTGCAGATGACAAAGGCATCACAGTTTCTCTTGGTGGAAAGAAAGACGGTTTCATTCCAAAAGAAGAAGCATGCATGAATGAATATAATGCTGAAAACTATAAATATGGCGATGAAATTGAAGCCATCATCAAATCACAAAATGCTGATTCAGTGACTCTTTCAAAGAAAGATGTTGACATTCGCAAACAAGAAAACGAAGAAGCAGAAAAAGCATTGAACAATGGTGTTTTTGAACTCGTTATGTCAGAAGTCGTCAAGGGTGGACTCAGAGCAAGAATGGGAAGTTATATCGTTTTTGTTCCTGCATCACAAATCAAAATTGGTTATGTGAAAAACCTTGAAGATTACAAAGGAAAGAAACTTCGTTTGGTCGTTATGCCACCAAAAGCAAAAGAAGGCGAAGAAGAAAAAACTCCTAAAAAATCAAAATATATTTTCGCATCACAAAGAATGGTTTTGGAATCTGAAAAGAAAGAAAGAGAAGATGCTTTCTGGAACAGCATTTACGTTCATGACATTGTTGTTGGAAAAGTCAAACGTTTCACCGAAATTGGCGCTTTCGTCAATGTTAAAGGTCATGATTGCCTTTGCCACATTTCTGAAATCAGTTGGAACACAATTTCTGATCCAGCAACAGTTTTGACTCTCAATGAAAGTTATGACTTTGTTGTTTTGAAAATGGACAGAGAAACAGGAAAAATTTCACTTGGATACAAACAACTTCAAAAGAAGCCATATGAAATTGCTGCTGAAAAATTCCCAATCGGAACAGTTGTCAAAGGAAAAATTGCTCGTATCAAACCATATGGTGCATTTGTTCAAATTGATGAAGGTGTCGATGGACTTGTTCACGTTTCACAAATTGCTCACAACTGGATTAAAGATGCAACAGAAGTTTTCCAAGTTGGACAAGAAGTTGAAGCAAAAATCATCAGTTTTGATGACAACAGAATCACATTGTCAATCAAAGACTTGCTTCCTGAACCTGAACAATCAACAGAAGTTGAATCATTTGCTGATGGTTCAAGACCTGCAAGAAAATCATCAAGAATCAAGAAATTTGAAGAAGGACTCAATGAAACTGCTTCAAGAAAATTTTCAAGAGGAAAGAAAGACAATTCAAATGAACCAAAAGAATGGATTTCAAGTGCAAATTCAGCAACACTTGGAGATTTGTTCAAAGATTTGGATTTGAACTTTGATGATAAAAAAGAAGACTAATCACAAAAAATTTTTGTGAAACAAAAAAGCCACTGCGAAGTGGCTTTTTTTATGTTAAAGACTAATTTTGTATAAAGATGAAT
>CAYPVP010000072.1:0-5936 GCA_964414205.1 uncultured Bacteroidaceae bacterium
GCAAGAAGGTCTGACTTTGTCAGACCTTCTTGCTTTTTTAAAAAGTATTCTACATTTATGTTCTTGAATTCAGCAAATTTATGTTCTTGAATTCACCAATACTTTTTGACAAAAAAATTTAATTTTAATTTAATTGCTATTTCTTTATAAATAAATAGAATTGAATAAAGTTACAAAATACAATCACATTTAGACAAATCATTTGGAGATACAATATGAAAAATTTTAAGAGATTACTTTTTATTTCATTGATGCTAACTTTGGCTTTGACCACGGTTGCATGTGGTTCTCAAAAACCAAATCCAGGAGATTCCGAAAACAATCAAACAGTCATTGCTGAAAAAATGGAAAATGAATTGTTGAATGTCGTTCTTGACATTCCAAACATTTCTCAAATCAAACTCGCAAATGTCACCATATCAGACATTGTGTCAAGTGGGTTTGACTCCTCCGTCTATCAAATCATCATCACTGAAAAATCTAAAACCAGCAACTACATTGTCAACTATCAGTTGAAACACATTGCTTCACAAGCATTGTCATCAAGCAAAGAAAAAGTATTTTCAGGTTTTAGCAGTGCTGAACTTACACCAAAAGAAAAAATTGATTATGCAGTCAAAAATACCACTTTAACCTATCAAAACGAACAATCAACAACAGTTTATGGTGCTTTGTTGAAAAACATCACTGCATCATCTTTTGACATTTCAAACTACAAAATTATGCTTTCAAATTTTGCTGTGGCAAAAGATAGCGTAAAAGTAGACTACAAATTGGTGTCTCTTGATGACTCCCTTTCTTCACTTTCATTGACAAAAACTTTTGATAGATTCATTCCTTTGTCAAAATCAGGAACATTCAAAAATTTGAAGATTGACAGTTTTCCATTGGTTGCAGAGTTGTTGAATTTGGACAATGCTGTTTCACCTTCTCAAAATGAAACAAAAATCAAAAACATTCAAGAAAACAACATTGATTTGAATGTTTCAATCAACTTCTATGAAGACAAAACTGGAATTATGAAACTTTCAATTTCTGGAAATCTTCTTGGCTACAATCTTGAAAATCAAATAATCACAATTGAAAACTTTTTTCAACATGCAACCTATTCTTCATTGGCAAGCATGGACCTAAATTTTGACAAATTGATTGAAGACAAAATCACCATCGAATCATTGAAAACTATGTCTTCAAGCACAATGCTTGGCTATTTCAAGCCAATTTCAATTTACAGTTCAACAATTGAACAGACATTGAATACTCAAAACGACACAACAAAATATAGTTTTGCTCTCGACTTTGTCAAAAGTGTTTCCTACAATTCAACTGTTGAAATCGGTCTTTCAATCATTGCCAAAGACACTTATATTTTTGAAAACAATTCAAAATCGCCACAAACGGTTGAACTCTATGCCCGACGAGTTTCTTCATTTACATTTTACAACACAAGAAATACATTGAACTATTTAAAAAAATATGTCACAAATGTTCAATATGATGTTTCAAATGAATATGCTTCAAAATATGATGCAGAGTTCACTGCTGACCCAAACTACAACATTGCAACTGCGTTTGTAACTCTTGGAGATTTTGCAAAAAATTATTTTGGGGGCGAAGATGTCATTGTTTCGACAATCGCTTCTGGTGCAAATGACATCAGTGGCAAATTGTTTATAAGTTATGTCTTAAAGCATGGCGAAACAGAGTCAGAACCAACCACATTCTTTGTTGAAGGCTTTAAAACAGTGACAAAAGAGATGCTTGAAAATTCATTCTCTGCTTTACAAGGAACAAACTATACCGATGTGGCCACTGGAAACAGCAACAAATCAAGAACTTTCAAAGCATTTATTGAAAAATACAACGCTTTGCAAGCAATCACTCCAACTGATGGCTATGTCGTAATCAACGATGTTTCTGACCGTGACAAAGTAAACGTTTTTGACCCACTGTTTAGATTGTTGAATGATGGCGAAAATCAAGAACTTGGAAATACTGATGCTCTTTTTAAAAAATGCGTTATACAATTTGAAAATGAAAATTTCAACACTGTTTACGACGATTTCAAACACACCATCAACAAGAAAATTGCCTTCAAATCTATCATAATACAAAGAGGCGAAATCTCCATTCAAAAAGTCGGCGACACCTACACGGCAAAAGTAGATTTGAAATTCAGCGTTGTGGTTGGTGCAAGCATTGATATGGACAATACTGACACAACAATAGAATTCACCATTTCATGTTTCATTCCACGAATTTCTTACATTGCCTAAGACATTCAAATTGAAATGTGGAAAAATTATTAAATTTATAAAATGAAAACACCATTCAAATGATGGAGTGAAAACACCATTCAAGCAATAGGGTGTAAAAATAAGTTTATGATAAAGCAAAATACATTTTAGTATAAAAATATAAATTCATCTAATGATTGAGAAAAACTTATTCAAATATTACAGTGTAAATTCATTCTATTGATAGAGTGCATAAATATTTTAGATAAAGTGTGCATATATCATTAAAGTGATAATGTGAAAAATTTCAAAACAAAAAACTGACTAGATTTTTTATTCTAGCCAGTTTTTTTCAATGTCAGTTTCAACAAACTGCCTTTTTCTCAAATTTCAAATTGCATCACAAATTCCACAAATTTCTTGAATGACTCATTCTGAAACTTGTCTTTGTGATAGCACAAAAAGAAATTTCTTTTTATGGTTGGCACACCATCAATCACTTGAAAAATGTTTGCTTTCAATTCTTTTTCAATCAAAAATTTCGACATTGCACTGATGCAATAGCCAGTTTTCACAAAGTTTTTGATTGCTTCCGTAGAAGAAATGGTCACAATGTTTGACACATCAATTTGACAAGATTTCAAATTTTGCAAAACATATTCTCTTGTGCCACTTCCCTCTTCTCGAACTGCAAAGGTTTCGGACATCTTTTTTCCTTTGAAAAACACAATTTCATCAAGCATGATAGGAATTGCAACTATGCTCGAATTTTCTATGTTGCCTTCCACAATTCCCAAATCAATTTGTGCCGACAAAATTTTTTCTTCAATGTTTTTTGTGTTTTCAACTTCAACATCAACTTTTTTCTTTGTTTTTTTGCAGAATTGTTCAACCATTGCAGGCAACAAACAAGTTCCAATGGTCAAAGTTGCGCCAATTTTCAGTCTTTCTTTTGTTTTTGACAAACCCAAATCGCTTTCAATTTCTTCTTCCAACGCAATCATATGATTTGCATAGGCAAGCAATTTTTTTCCACTTGCTGTGATGACAAGTTTTTTGTTCAAGCGTTCAAAAAGTTTGGTGTCATAGTGTCTTTCAAGTTCTGCAAGAGTTTGTGACACTGCTGGCTGTGCAATATACAATTCATTTGCCGTTTTTGTTATGCTGTTTAGTTCTGCAATTTTTTTGAAAACTTTCAAATGTCGTAGAGTCATTATTTTTTTCCTTATTTGATAATAATTCATAAGTGATGATAATTCATAAGCAATTACTTATCACCTTATGGCAATTATAATATTTTCCTTTTGCGATTGCAAGAGTTATTATTGAATTGAAATTGGAGGACAGCATTATGAAGTCAAAAAACGAAAACATCAACAATGATGAAGAAAAAAAGGAAATCAAATCTCACGACAATGAAATTTTTGCTAATGACATTTTGGTAGATTCTGAAAATCAAAACCACGCCAATCAAAGCATTGAAATTTCAAATTTTGAAAAAGTTGTTGAAATTGTCAACGGTGAAAACGCTGTTGAAATTGTCAGATGCAAAAAAGTGCATAAAAAAACTTTGAAAGAAAAATTTTCAAAAGAAAATGTAAAAAACAATTTTTCTGAAATTTCAAATTCCATAATGAACAAATCGAAAACAAAAGCCATAAATTTCAAAAATGATTTTTTGGCATTGTTTTCCAAAGAAGGTGCAAAAAGCATGCTATATTTTGTTTTGGCAAGTGCAATCATTGGTTTGATTGCTTTTGTCAGTATGATAATTGCACATTACATACCCAAAGGGCTAATCAGTGCAAGTGTTTTTGCAATGCTAATTGGCATGCTTGTCAACCCATTGTTGAAAAAATTGATGCCCAAGATTAAGCCTGCATTGAATTTCTTTTCAAAAAGGGTGTTGAAAATTGGAATTGTTTTGCTCGGTGTCACTCTTTCTTTTGACCAAATCATCAAAGTTGGAGGACAATCATTGTTTGTGATGATTTTCACACTTGTTTCGGCATTTGGTGGAGGCTATTTGCTTGGCAAAGCATTCAAAATGAATTGGAAACTCAGCAGTTTGATTTCTGCTGGCACTGGAATTTGTGGTGGAAGTGCAATCGCTGCTCTTTCCCCTGTGATGGAAGCAGATGACAAAGATGTTGCTTATGCAATGACATCAACTTTCTTTTTTGACATCATCATGGTGATTGTTTTTCCACTCATTGGTGTTGCCATTGGCATGAATGATTTAGACTTTGGCTTGTGGGCAGGAACAGCAGTCAATGACACAAGCAGTGTTGTTGCAACAGGCTATTCTTTTTCGGAAATTGCAGGCAACTACGCTGTCATTGTCAAATTGACAAGAACCTTGTCAATCATTCCAATCAGCATAATTTTTGCACTCATTTCGCACCACGTCAAATCAAAGCAACTGCGACTTCAATCTGCACAAACAGGTGTTGCAATCAAAAACAAACTCAACATCTTCAAAATTTTTCCATTTTTCATTGTGCTTTTCTTGATGGTTGTTGCAATCAAAAGCACAGGGGTAATTCCACAAGCAAGTTGCGATGTCATTGCAAAAATTTCAAAAATCATGATGGTGTGTTCTTTGAGTGCAATAGGATTGAAAACCAACTTCAAGTCTATGTTTTCATCAGGAATAAAACCGATGGTTCATGGTTTGATAATTTCTCTTTTGGTGGCCGTGGTTGCATTTGTCGTCATTATGTACATTAAGTTTTGATTTTGGCACTAAAAAAATGTTTAAAATTGCTAGCACTTTCGAGTTTGCACAAAATTCAGTTTGAAATGACAACATGTAAAAAAACATCGTGAAGTAAATACATCAAGAACTCACGGATATGCAGTTTAAACATTGTAAAGTTTACATATGTTGCTTGCACTTCATGATGTTATATAATTGTTAACACTTCGTTAAGTTTACGCATGTTGTTGTTTTCACTTCGTGAAGTTAACACATGTTGTTATTAATTCTTCGTTAAGTTAACTCATGTTGAAGGTTTAAAAAATTGAGTTCTAAAATTTAAAAAACCACCTTTTTAGCAGGTGGCTTTTTTTACAAAAAGAAAAAACACTCTCATAGAGTGTTTTTTGGTAGGAATGAGTGGACTCGAACCACCGACCCCCACCTTATCAGGGTGGTGCTCTAACCTGCTGAGCTACATTCCTATATTATGTTTTAAGGACTTCATCTGTCCGCTGTTGCGTTTGGTGGAGATGCACGGGATCGAACCGAGGACCTCCTGAATGCAAATCAGGCGCTCTCCCAGCTGAGCTACACCCCCTCGCTGAACAGCGTGTTTATAATATCATTGTAAAAATTTATTGTCAATCATTTTTTTGCTATTTTTCGATTTTTTTTCGTTTTTTTTTCTTTGCTATTTTTTTGATGTTTTTCAAAGATTTCATCGGACTTATTCTTTTGTTTTTCAGTGACAAAATTGGTTTTGCAATTATGTTTTTTTTAGCCGAAATATGAAAAACTTTTCCTTTCAAACAGCAGATTTTCAATTTGTTTTAGACCGTAGATTTTCAATCAAATTTTCTTTGTTAACAGTAAACAGCACGATATCATTGTCGCTTTTCAATTTTTCACAATAAAATTTTTCTACATCATTTCTTCATTGCATCATTGCATCTTACATTGCATTTGCATTCCATAGTTGATTCTCCTTGTGTTTGATG
>CAYPVP010000073.1:0-5859 GCA_964414205.1 uncultured Bacteroidaceae bacterium
TGTAATTTAGGGAAGGTGAAACTTAATGAGACTACTTGTTGTTGAAGATGATGAAAAGATAGCAAAGATTTTGCATGTTGCTTTGAGTGGAATTGGAGATGTCGATTTGGCTTTTTCAGGAGAGGAAGCATTGCAAAAGGTTGATGAATTCTACTATGACTTGATTGTGCTTGACCTTATGTTGTCAAAAATTTCAGGCATAGAGGTTCTTTCGGAAGTCAGAAAACAACATTTGATGCCAATCATCATTTTGTCTGCATTGAGTGATGTTGACAAAAAAATTGAGTGTTTCAATTTGGGTGCTGATGACTATATGGTAAAGCCATTTTCAAGAGAAGAATTGATGGCAAGAATTGACGCAGCATTGAGAAGAACAAGTGGAAATTTTAGCACTGCCAACTATGTTTTCAAAAATGTTGAAATAAATTTTGTCAACAAGATGCTTTTTGTTGATGGCAACTATGTTGAAATGAACAGAAAGACCTATGAAATTTTGGAACTGCTTGTCAGAAACAAAGAAGTCATAATGACACGCCAACAAATTTTTGACAGAATTTGGGGCTACTATTCCACAACGAGCATTTCTGTGATTGAAATCAACATTTTTAGATTGCGAAAAATTTTGCATGAATTTGGCTTGGATGTGCATCTAAAAACAATTAAATCGACAGGATATATGTGGACGGAGAAAGTTTAGTATGATGAAAATTGACAAAGAAATCAAAAAGAGATGGTTGGCTTTTTCGGCATTGAATGCTGTTGCCTTGATAATAATTTATGGTGTGATTATGGGCGTTTTTGGCTACTATGTTGTCAATTCCAACAAATCACAACTTGAAAATGGAATTTTGGCATATGAAAAAGTTTTGAAAAAGTATTCATTTGAAGACATTCAAAACAATATTTCAAGTGGCGTTGAAATCAACAAAGAATTGCAAAACCCAAACTTTCCTTATGTGCTGTTTTCAAAGCGTGGAGATGGAAGTTATGGTGTGACAACTTTTGACAGTTTTTTGAAAAACAAATCGTTGATTATCAGTGGAAAACTCAACCAAATTGCCGAAGAAGAATTGGAGCAATTCAACTTTCTCACCTATACATTTGCAATGGACAATGAAGGAAACTATGTCAAAATTTATGTCCCGTTTGACTATAATTTAAGCATGACTTCATACTTCAAAACCTATGGCGCAATTTTTTTGGCAATATTTTTGGTTTGTACCGTCATAATAAGTTTGGCTGTTGGCTACATTGAAATCAAGCCAATTATGGAAAGTTATATCAAACAAAAAAACTTTGTCAATGATATGTCGCACGAAATTAGAACACCACTTGCTGTCATACGAGGCAATTTGGAAAACATAATTTGTTGTGAAAACAGCACAGTGCAAGAAGTCAGCGAAATGCTCAATGATTGCATTGATTCAGTTGACTATATGACTGATATGGCAACAGGCTTGCTTGGAATTGTGCGAGTTGAAAACAAAATGTCAAAAAAAGACACCACATTGAGTGAAGTCGTTTCAGAAGTTGCTGACATCTATTCAGAAATGATTGCAATGGGCAACAAGTCGCTGATTGCTTGCATAGAAACATGTGACATCGTTGTTGACAGAGAAAAAATCAAACAACTTTTGGACATATTGATTGAAAATTCAATCAAATATACTCGTGAGGGCGACAAAATTGAAGTGAAGTTGAAAAACACCAAAGAGGGCTGTTTGCTTTCTGTTGCTGACACAGGAATTGGCGTGAGCAACAATGACTATGAACAAATTTTTGACAGATTTTATAGAGCAGAAAATGCCAAAGAATATTCAGGAACGGGCTTGGGACTTTCAATCGCAAAATCTGTTGTTGATGGTATGAACGGCAAAATTAGAGCCACAAAAAACATTCCAAATGGATTGAAAATTTTAGTTTCATTAAAGCGAGATTAGTATGAAAAAAAAGTATTGCATTTTGCCTATAATGTTGTTGATTATGCAAATGTTTTTGCTGACTTCCTGCAAAGACAATGGCGATTTTGTTGTAAAATCTACTCCATGGGAAAATTATTTGAGCAATGCTGTTGATATGATTTTGAGTGACTTCGATTTGGAAAAAGAAGAACTCAACATAGAAGTTAAAACTACACTCAAAACTGACAAACAAAAAACAGACCTGTTTTTCGGGCTGAACTACAATTCTAAACAACGAAACGAATCGATTTTTGTCTTGGATATGACTCGTGATGAAACAAATTTGGTGAGCCTTTCTTGCAACAACGAAAATGCCTATGTAAATTTTCACAACAACGACTTGTTGGGAAATGCAAAATTTAAAATTGAAAACGTAAAACTGTTTGATTGGCTAAAATTTCAGTTGGCAGACAAAACCAGTGATGATGTCAAAGCCGAATTCAAGAGCATATTGCTTAGTCTTGGCAAAATGTTTTTTAGCGATGTGGAAGTGAACTCTGATGAAACAATGTATAGTTTCAAAATTTCTTCCTATTCTTTGCAATCAGAAAACAACTTGCGCTATTTGGAAGCAATCAGTTCAATTTTGGGAGAAGAATTTTACACAATTTTGCTCAAAAATGTTTTTGGTGTCAACGACACAAATGAACTTTTGGACAAAATTCCACAAATTGATGGCGTCATAAATTTTCATATTGAAAATGGTAAAATTGAAAAAATTGATTCTTCAAAACTTGTTGACACCAGCGACAACAATTATGATTTGCAATCAAATTTTCACATTCAAGATGCTTGCAAAACTGAACCAAACTATCAAGTCCCACAGTCTGACATTGGCTACAAACTCATCAAACTTGGCTCATTTTTGTCAAACGGACATTTAGGGTTATATTCGGACACTTCAAAAGCAATTTCATATGACTATTCTTTCAATGCAAATCTAGACCTTTTGAGCCTTGTGTTGAACGATTGGGATTTGTCAAAACTTAATGATGACAACTACTTTCATTTTCGATTGAACCACATTTGCAACTCAAAATGCACTGAATTTTGCGAAAGCAAAACTTTTCCTAGCAAAGGTGCAATTTTAGACATCGTTTTTTCACCACGTGAGATGGGCAATTTCAACATACACATCATTATGAATGTAAAAAGCATTCTCAATGACAAAATCTACAAAATTTTGGAATATGACCAACAAACAGTAGACACCATTTTGCCAAACTACTATGTCAACACCATCAGTCATCAAAAAATAAACAGCAAATCTTTCATTGCAAAAATGCTTATGAAAAATATCGGCTTTCTCAATGGCAAACAAACTGCCGAAATTGAAATTGCAAACATTTTGAAAAACTTTGAAAATGACCAATTTGCTGAAATTTTGAATGCATCCTTGTCAAGTGATAATTTTTCAAACAACAAGATTGTTGTCAACAGTCAAAATTGTTTGTTTGGTGAAACAATAAACTATAATTTGTATAACAAAGCAATTCACATCATTGATGACAGCGAAAGCAAAACAAAATCATATCATGGTCTTTTGTATGACTTTATGAACAAGTTTTATTTAGACATCAAACTTGAAGAATCTGTCAAAACAAACAAAGGTGAAACCTACACCAATCTATACAACTCACTTGGCGATGTCATGCACGGAAACTTGAATGGTGAATATGTGCCAATCAGTGCGACAGAATTGAGTTCTGACAATTTGTATGTGAAAATAAACTATCAGAACATTTTGAAAGAATGGGAAACAAAAGGTGTTGCAAACACCGATTATTTGAGAATCAAAAAAATTGAAGACATTGACTATTATAGCAATGAAATTCAAGATGTCACTTTGGTGCTTGACTATCCATCGCCGATTTCCAAAAAGGGAATCAAAAGTTTTGAAATAGGAAATATTTTGGGACTTTCAACAATCAAATATAAGGCAAAAATCAAAATTACAAAAGAAATTCAAAACAGTTTCAATTTTGTCTATTCTGCTGAAAACACACCAAACAAATTGACCTATCTCTCCGAGCAAATTCCTGCAATGCTTTTGGGAGTGGCAGAAATTTCGTATGTTGACGGCTCAACAAAAAATGTGAGAGTGGTTGGCAATTCAACTGCCGTTGAAACTGTCAAGAGATTTATTGTGAATGACCAATATTGCATCACTGCGTGTGGTTTGCAAAAAGTTGAGTTCTATGTGGCAGGCAGAAACATTGTCAAGAATTGCAACATCTTGCAACCAAAAAACTTTGAATTTGAAATTGATTATGCCTACAAAAATATGGAAATCAAAACAAACCAAATTGTGTTGCAATCAAATTTGAAACAATTTTTCAAAATGTATGCAATTTATGAAGAAAACGGAGTGGACAAAAAAACACAAATCTATCTTGATTTTGGCGATTTCTACATCAACAATTTGCCACTCAACCAATCTTCATCAAACTGGGAAATTGTCAAGCCATCTGCCAGCAATGAAAACAACATCAAATTTCTCAGGTCAAACAACTATGTTGTCAACATATTGAAACTGAACCAAAGAAGCAGTCCGTTCATCTTGGATGTTCAAAAAAATGTTGTGATGGCTGAATACAAATTTGAAAATGTTACAAAACCAATAGATTATTATTTCACAGGCTACTCCTATTCTTTCAATGCTGAACTCAAAAATTTGTTGCACGGCGAAAGTGATTCCAAAATCAAAGCATTCACGATTGATGTCTTCAAAGGCGAGCGTTCAAGTTCTGGAATAAAGTTTGACACAAAATTGAATGAAAACTTCAACATCAATGCAAATGGCGTGTCAGGAGTCAACAAATTGGAATATGATGTTCCAAACTTGATTTCAAGACTTTTTGTTGTAAGAACAAATATAACATTTAAAGAAGCAGGCTACTATAAAATTGTCATGCGATTGACAAATTCCGATGGCAAAATATATTGCGAATATGAATGGAAAATCAAAGTGGAAGTCTAATTTCATTTTAAAACTAAAAAATAAGTAACAAATTTAACAATTTTTGAAGAAGCATACTAAAATATGCTTCTTTTTTTATGCAAAAACACACAAATTTTCCTTAAACTCAACATATTTTAACTTTTTATGATATTTAATTTTAATTTAATATTATTGAAATGATAATGTAATATTCTTTCAATAGGGGTAAAAAAAATCTAATTTTGGAGGTAAAAATGGATAAGCAAAAACTTTACAAGAGTTTGAAAACTGTTGCTTACTTTGTGGGATTTCCGCTCATGTCATTGATGACATTCATAATGTTCATACCAATGTTTGGCGAAAAATTCATGGGTAATCATGCCGTCAATTGGATTATTGTCACACTTGCTATTTGGGCAGTTATGGCAATCATTCATTATGTAACAAACATATTCTTGTCTAAAAAAAGTGCTAACATTCATTCTGTCGGCAATGTCTGCGTGATATTGTTGTCAGTTATTGCTATTTTAGTCCCAGGAACGATTTATGGTGCTGTACAGCAAAATAAATACGACGCAATTGTTTCTGAGGCAAAATCAAACGGGGTTGAGTTGAAAGACTTCAACACATTGATGGGTTGGTATAACACACTCACCAAGGACGAATTTGGCAAGAAAAAAGACAGCATCTATGATAATCTATATCAAGATGTTGACCAATTTATGAGAGATTATGGGGTTGAACAATGGAAAACTGAACTTTTGGGCACATCAGCCGATTCAGCAATGAACATTGGAGTTCGCAATGGCGTTCTTGACACAATTTCAAATGAATTGAAGAGAAAAGAATTGGCAAAAGCAAAACTTGACGAATTGTTGGCAAAAAGAGCCGAAGTCGAAAAGAAACATGCACCATTCTTGCAAGAAACAAAAGACGCTTTGGAAGCAGCACAAAAAA
>CAYPVP010000074.1:0-5778 GCA_964414205.1 uncultured Bacteroidaceae bacterium
AAAAAGAAGTTTAGGTTTTCTAAACTTCTTTTTGGTGGCGAACGATAAGGGATTCGAACCCCTGACCTTTGCGTCCGTAGCGCAACGCTCTATCCAGCTGAGCTAATCGTCCATTTCGCTTTTTCAAGCGTTATTTAGGTTGAGATGCTTAGGAAACTGACTTTCATCACTTTCAAAAGCATTGTTATTATAGTTCAGGTACATTTTTTTGTCAACTGATAGCAAAATAAATATTTAAAAATATAATATATTTTAATTTCTAAACTTTTTTTCTAATGGTTGAAAAATAAATTGATATTTACAAATGCTATTCTAAGAATTATACTAGGCTTAATAGGAAATTCCTATCGAGAAGGAGGTAAAGATGAAATATCAATGCACTGTTTGCGGATTCATTTTTGATGAATCAGAAGGTTTGGAAGATGAAAACATTTCAGCAGGAACAAAATGGGAAGACGTTTCAGAAGATTTCATATGCCCACTTTGTGGAGTTGGAAAAGAAGAATTTGAGAAAATCGAAGACTAACATTATCTTTTTAAAAAAAGAAAAGGAAACAAAACCATGGAATTTTATCGCTGTGAACACTGTGGCAACATCATTGCATTTGTAAAAAACAAAGGCGTTCCAGTCATGTGTTGTGGACAAAAAATGACAAAAATTGAACCTCAATCAATCGAAGCATCTTTTGAAAAGCACATTCCTGTTTTTCAACAAAATGGAAACATCGTGTCTGTCAACATAGGACAAGTTGACCACCCAATGGTGCAAGAACATTTTATAGAATGGATTGCAATTGAAACAAAAACTGGCAACCAACGAAAGACTTTGCTTCCAAATGAAAAACCAAAAATGGATTTTGCATTGGTTGAAGGTGACAAACTTGTGTCAGTCTATGCCTATTGCAATTTGCATGGACTCTGGAAAGCGTAGGAGGAAAACATGAGCATACTGTTCAAATTGTCATACGGATTATATTTGCTGTCGGCAAAAGATGGCGAAAAAAACAATGCTTGCATTGTCAACACTGCAATGCAACAAACAGCCACTCCTGAAACAGTCAGCGTCACTGTAAACAAACAAAACTTGACACATGACATGATTTTTCAAACCCAAAAGTGTGTTGTCAACATTCTGAATGAATCGACTCCATTTGATTTTTTCAAAAATTTTGGAATGGAATCTGGAAAAGATATTGACAAATTTGCAAGTATAGAAACCATTTCAACAAAAAATGGCATTGTCACAAACGCAAACTATTCTGCTGGTTGGTTGGAACTTGACATTTTTGACCAAATCGACCTTGGCACTCACACAATGTTCATTGGCAAAATTTCTGAAAGCAGTGTCAGTGCTGACAACACACCACCAATAACCTATGCGTATTATCACAAAAACACCAAACCAAAACCTGTCGCAACACCTGCAAAAGACAATGAAGAAGTTTGGGTTTGCAAAATTTGCAACTATGTTCACAAAGGCCCACTGTCTGATGATTTCATTTGCCCAATTTGCAAGCACGGAAAAGCAGATTTTGAAAGAAAATCTTGACAACAAAAAGCATTTTACGAATTGAAACAATTGTTTAAGGATAAAAACTAGTTTAGAAAATCATTTCTAAACTAGTTTTTTATACTGCGTTGATTATAAATCATTTTTTCTTCATTATCTAAACTTTGCAACCAAGTCTACAACACCATTTTCAAACTTATCTTTTTGATTTTCAATGATGCAACCAAATTCATTGGTGACTTGAACATCATTCAAAAAATAGCCAACAAAAGTTTTGCCCTGCAAAGTCGGAATGAATAAACATTGTGTTCCCTTGTAAAACGAGCCAATCACAACCTTTTTAGCAGATGTTTCACCTGCGACAAGTCCACCTCCAAAATCTAAATTCACTGATTTTGCAAAAAAGGTTGTTTCAAAAAATCCACTTGACATGTCCGAATTTTTTCTGTTCCATGTTGTTGAAAAACTTTCCAAAACATTTGATGTTGAATAGTGTTCAACAAAAATTTTCAAATTGTCGTCCACATTTAATCTTGCAAAAACATAATTTCCAATTTCGACAACTGATTTTGGAATGAAAACTTTTTTCAAAAGAGAAGGTTGAGCATCAGTGACTTGAAATGCTTGTGAGCCAATTTTTTCTAAGCCACAAGGCAAAACAATTTCTTCCAGTTGGTGACAATTTGCAAATGCAAGTTTTCCAATGGTTTTCAAACTTGACTGAGATGAAAATTGAATTTTCTGAATTGTGGAATTCATAAAAGCCATAGCGCCAATTTCATCAATTTTGCTGTTCATTTGAACAACAGCGATTGACTTTCCATCAAAAGTTCCAATTCCATCAAGTTCAGAAACACCATTTTCAGTTTTGAAAATTCCAATTTTTTTGACTGGAAGCCCCTTTGCAAATTCAGGAATAATCACCAAATTTGTTCCTTGTGAAAATGATTCGACTGTTGCGTAGGTTGCATTGTCAGATGATACCAATTCATTGCTGGCATTGTAAAACGCAAAAGTCATGCTTTCACTGCACCAATCAGCAAAAATCTTTTCATCATGCACAATTTGAGAATTCAAATCAAAGCAAGTTGTAGTTTCATCCACATTCTTTTTGTAAAATCCACTCAAACTGTAATTCAATTTTTCAAAAGTTAGTTTTTGTATGTCAATTTTTGCATTGTCATCAACTTCAATGGTTTGATTGCGAAAAGCATCAATCACAATTTCGACATTCCACACTTTTTGCCATTTTGCAACAAGGGTGATGTCACTTGAAACAGTGGCATTTTCGTCAAATTTTTTACCATTCAAAAACCAACCATCAAAACGATAGCCTTTGTTGATGCCAGACACAGGAATATACAAATTAAGTTTTGAAGCATCTTCATAGTTTTGAACATCAACTTTACCATCAAAATTCAAATCATAAATGACTTTGAAAGGTGTTTTTGGTTTGCAACCACCAAGTGTGGCAACCAACAAAACCAAAACAAAAGCAACAAGAAAAAAGCATATCGCATTTTTTCTTTTCAAAGTTTCAATCTTTATTTTTTCTTTCATTCCAAGCACCCCAACACTACATTTTTGACAAGCAACACGGCTTCTTCATTTGGCAAACATTCAAGTTCATAGACTGGAACTGTTTGCAAAATTTTGTTTGCAAACAGCGCATTTTTTTCGTTTACAATTTTTGACAAAACCGAACGAGTCATTTCTTCAAACAAAACAGCAACGGCTTCCATTCCAAAAAGTTTGCGCATTTTGTTTTTTGTTGCTCGTTTCACATTTACAATGGCTTTCACTTCGGCTTTTGCATTTTCGTTCAAATTGTCTTTTCCACAAATCGGCATTCCATAGGCATACAATTTGTCATCAAAAAATCTCATTGCAGGCTTGTCATCATTGATTATTGAAGCATCATCACCAAAAAGTTTTTTCCACATTTTGGTTTGTGTTGACTTTCCAGTTCCTGACGGAGCAGTGTAAATGATTGCTTTGCCACGATATGAAACAACTGAACCGTGCATTGTTGCAGCATCAAGCACAAGCAATCGATAGCCAATCATCAACCCCAAATAAAGCATTCCATAGTTTTTTGCAAAATCATCATTGAAAGAGGAATCTATGCCAATTTTGACAAATTTGTAATCTTTTGAAAATTCAACAACCATAACAATTTTTTCATCATGATTTTCAAAACAAAGTGCAGTGCCAAATTGTGTTTCAAAAACATTCATATTTTTGTCTTTCTTCACAAATTTGCCACTGACGTCAAACAAATTTTGTGAAATTTCAAAATGGAAATCAAAGTTATGATTTCCGTCATCAATTTTGTAGGGCGAAAAAATTTCTTCAAAAAACTTTATTCCAATTTTTCCAACAAAAATGAAGTCCGCAATTTTATATCTGTTTTCTTTCAAAAATTTTCCCTCCGTCAATTTCAAAAACTTTGTCGCAATTTGTTTGAACCATAGCGCTGTGTCCAACAAAAATCATTGTTTTGTTGACGCTTTTCAAATTTTGCAGAATTTCTTTTTCTTTTTCAGCGTCAAGTGCCGAAGTTGCTTCATCAAAAATTATGATGTTTGAAAAGTTCAACAACGCTCGTGCAATGGCAATTCTTTGAATTTGTCCACCAGACAAGCCAGTTCCCGATTCTTTCAAAACATAATCTAAACCATCAGGTTTTTCTTGAATTTCCTGCCATATGCATGCAATTTCACATGCTTTTTGAATTTCACTGTCTTCAAATTGCTTTTCCAAACAAAGATTACTTTTGATTGTTCCACTCATAAGCATGTTTGTTTGTGGCACATAGCCTGCATTTTGCATGACTCCATTCAAAGCAATCATTGACAAATTGTTTTTCAACCAAATTGTTCCTTGTGAGGGTTTCAAAAGTCCAAGCATAAGTCTTACAAAAGTTGTTTTGCCTGAACCAGTTGCTCCAACAATGGCAATTTTTTCTCCTTTTTCAATTTGGAGATTGACATTTTCAAGCACAACTTTTTTGTCATATTCAAATTCAACATTTTCAAATTCAATAAAATCAAATTGGAAGTTTTGGCATTTGCTTGACTTTGGAAACGACAAAATCAGTGCAATTCTTTCAGCCGATGCTTGCATTGAAAAGTAGTTGGTTGGCAAATTTGTCAACGAACGAAACGGTGCTTTCAACATGGAAAGAAAAGCAATCAAAGCAACAAAATCAGCGACCGAAAAATTTCCTTTGGCAATTTCAATTCCACCAAATGCAAGTGCAACCAAAAATGCCAGTTCATAGGCAAGATAGACAAGAGTGTTGATTGCCGAAACAAACATTGCTCTTTTTTCCAGTTGCGAAACTGCCATATCAAGTCGCAATCTAGTTTCTTCTGCAATTTGATTTTCAATTCCCAAAGCCTGAATAACTTCCAAATTTTTGGTGGTTTCTTGAACATATGAAAAAGACTTTGCAACAAGTTTTTGACTTTCAAAATGCAATTTGCGAATAGGTTTTTTTGAAAGCAAAACAATCAAAGCAATCAACATTCCCGAAGCCAAACAAATCAGCGTGATTTTATAGTTTATTACAAACAAAAATGTCAAGCCACCAACAAGTTTGACAATTGCCGAAGCAAAAGTCGGAAAAATTGAAATGTAGTTTCCAAGAGCAATTTGCGAATCACTTGTCACGATGCTCAAAAGTTCAATAGAATGTTGATTTGAAACAGTTTGAAAATCTGAATTTACAATTTTTTGTTGCAACGACTCAATCATTCTGTTTTTTGCTTTCAAATGAAATTTTGCACCCAAATATGTTTCAAAAAAAGATGAAATTGAAAACAAAAGAATGCTTACAACCAACAATGACATCATCAAAACAAAATTCGAATCAAATTGGTTTGACACAGATTCAATGACAAACTTTGTCAAATATGATGCGAGCAAAACCAAAATAGATGAAAATACACTTGCAAAAATCAAGCACGACAATTCACCTTTTTTCACAAAAGATTTTACATAGTTCAAATTGAGATTTATCTTGTTTTTTTTGTCCATATTTCACTTTTAGTTTTGCTTTTATATTTTTATGCTTGCATAGTTATGCTTGCATTTTGGCAACATCAAGTTTGCATTTTTCTTATGTTACAGTCATATTTTGCTTATTTGTTTTTTGTATTATAATTTATTTTGCTTTACTCTTTTGCTTTCACTTTCGGCATTGTTCTCTTTCTTTTGCTTTCGTTATGGTTGTATTTGGGTCACGGGTTTTGATTTTGATTTTG
>CAYPVP010000075.1:0-5711 GCA_964414205.1 uncultured Bacteroidaceae bacterium
TTTTTTTTGCTATATTATTTGCAATTTTAACTTTTATCTGAATTTTGATTTAGTTTTCACATGGCTATTTGGGTGTAGTTTATTGTTAGAAATCAAAATGAAGAAGATAACAATTTTGTTGAAAATTATAATTATACGAATTTTGTGAATAAATTTTTTGATTGAAATGTCATAAAATATTGTTGTTTGTGAGAAAAACTGTTTTGTAAACATTGCTTTGGGAAGAATTATGTTTCTTTTACAAATGCCAAAACTCAATATAAAATAGTTATTTTTGCGATTGCTTTTAGTTACACTTGCAAATGCTTTTTTTGTTGGTTTGAGTTTTGTGAAACGCAATTTCAAATGCTTTGAAAGTCTTTTTGAAAAGGCATCTTAAACAAATTTATGTATAATTTTTGTTATTGACACAACTATTATTCAATGATAAAATAAATAAGTGTTTTAAATGAAAAGTTTTGAATAAAAAGTTTTGTATGAAAAACTTATTTTGGTTTGAACTATTTGAGAAACATTTTGTTGAACACAAAAAAAGAATAGGAATTGTTTTTGCAATTCAAACATAGAAGGAAAGAATTTATGTTGAAAATAACTAATTTGGTCAAAAAATATCCTCACAGCAATAGAGTGTCTGTAAACGATATAAGCATAGAATTGAAAGAAGGAGAAATTTTTGGATTTCTTGGACAAAATGGTGCTGGAAAGTCAACAACAATCAAATGTTTGACAGGCATTTTGCCTTTTGAAAGTGGCAAAATTGAAATTTGTGGACATGACATCGCAAAAGAACCTATCAAAGCAAAAATGAACATGGGCTACGTTCCAGACAACCACGCAGTTTATGAAAAATTGACTGGTTCTGAATATGTCAATTATGTTGCTGACTTATATCATGTTCCAAAAGATGTAAGAAAAGAAAGATATGAAAAATATTTGAAGTTGTTCAAATTGGAACATGCAGCCGACCGTCAAATAAAATCTTATTCACACGGTATGAAACAAAAAATTTGTATCATTGCTGCACTCATTCATGAACCTAAACTTTGGGTGCTTGATGAACCAATGATGGGACTTGACCCACAATCTACGGCAGAAATTATTGCCCACATGAAAGAGCATTGTGCAAAAGGAAACACTGTTTTCTTTTCAAGCCACAACCTTGACTTGGTCAAAAAATTGTGCGATAGAGTTGCAATCATCAATGAAGGAAAAATCATTGATATGTTTGATTTGAAGAACAACCCTCAAAATCAAGAAAATTTGGAAGTCCGTTTCTTCAAAATCACTGGCACATATGAACAAAGACTTTTTGAAGACTATGTTGCACAGGAAATGAGCGACTTGCGACCAAAAATGACAGGCGAAGAAGCAAGCGAACATGAAATTGCCAAAGAAAGCGATTCTGCAAGTGTTTCTAACCTTGAAGAAAAAATTGATAATTTGAGAGGGCTGAAATGAACAAACAAAACGTTTTAACTCTCATTAGTCTTCAAGATATGGCAGAAATGGGCAGTGCCAAAGCAGTTGGAAAACTCGGCAATTTGCGTCGTGCGATTTCTGTTGTTGGTGGTTTGGTCTTGTATGGACTTTACATTGCCATTGTATATTTTTTGGAGAAATTGTTTTTTGAAAGAAACATTGGCTCTGAATTTTTGATTCTTGCAACCTTGGTTGGTGTTTTGATTGGAATCATTGCTTGCACAGGACACAACATAAAAAGTTTGTATTCCAGTGGTGACAATGAATTGCTTTTGAGATTTCCTGTCAGTGGAATGGAAATTTTTATGGCAAAAACAATTCAAGTTTTCAAAAGAAATATATTGTTGATGATGGGAACTTTGTTGCCAATTTACATTGTCTTTGCTGCATCAAATCCTCTCGTTCTTTCTTCACCAGTTGGTGGACAAGTTGGATATTACATTTTGTCAGTTTTGGTGGCATTTATGGTGTCGCTTGTTCCATATGCCATTGCAAACATAATTGCAATTCCTGCAATGGAAATTTCAAATTTTGTCAAAAACAAATTTTTCTTTTTGTTGCTTGTTGCCATTGCATTGCTTTGTGCAGGTTTTGTGGTGTACATGAAAATTTTGTCAGCAATTTTGGTTTATCTTCAAAACAATCAAACCACTTTGCTTTCTCCACAAACTGTTGTAAAAATTCAAGCATTTGCCAGTTACTGCTATCCAATCAGATTTTTCGTTGATATATTGCTTGGAGCAGTCGGTTTGCAATCTGCAAAAACGGCAGGACTTGCATTTTTGTATCAATTTTTGATTATTGGAGCGTTGATTGGTCTTGGTCTTTTCATTTCAAAAAAGACTTATTATAGAACGGTTTTGGAAAGCATTGAATCAAGCAAGGCTACGCTTTTCAAAAAGAGAAACTATCGTGTTAGACCTGTTTTTGAAACAATTTTGCGTCGTGAATGGTTCATGATTTTCAGAAGTTTCAACTACTCATTTCAATATCTGGCGATGGCAGTTGCAGCACCTATCATGGTTTATTTTTGCGATTCACTGGCAATCAACTATGGTCGTTCAACCATTGGAACTTTGATTGTTCCTGGAATCACTTTGATGATTATTATTTTGTTTTCAACTGTCATTGTTTCGTTTGCTTCAACAACAATTTCTCGTGAAGGTGATTGTTTTTATCAAACAAAAATAATTCCTGTTTCATACCAAACACAAGTTGGTGCAAAATTGTTGCTCTATTCGATTGTTGCAACTTTGTCAGCAATGGTTTCATGTTTTGCAGTTGGACTTGCTTTTGGACCTGTTGGAAGCAATGTCATCAAAAACGTGGACATTGTGGCAATTTTCTTCATTTCGGAATTGGTGATTTTGGGGCTTACATGCACATCAATAAAACTTGATGTGGTTTCTCCAAAGTTTAATCTTGTTGGTGATGGAGAAATGGTGTCAGCAAACAAAAATGTTGCATTGGTTGTTTTTATTGGTGTTTTTGTCGCAATTATCTTTGGCATTTTGTCCACGATTTTTGCAATCATACCAATGAAAATTGGAAACTGGACAGTCATTCAAAATTCAGGACAAATGTATGGATTTTTGGCATTTTGGGCAGCATTGTTGTTCATCATTCCTGCTTCGATTTTGTTTCCAACATTGAGCAAAGACTACATCAAAATTTCTCCATGATAAAAACCATGTTTGAATTTTGAACAAAATTTTAAAATTTAAGCAAGCACAAAAACACAAATTATAAAAGTATAATTCATAAATGTGTAATTCATAAAAGTATAAAAGTATAGATGTTTGATTATAAAATCATAAAAGTATAGAAAAACAAGAAAACAAGAAAACAAGAACATAAAACTACAAGAATGCAAAATACAAAAACTTCAAAAAATTTTAAACATTGAAAATATAAACAAATTAGAAGAATTTGAAAAATTAAAAGAATCATATATTGATTCTTTTTCTATATTAACAAGATTTTGTGTTATACTAAAAAAAATAAAACTAAACGAGAAAAAATATGCCATTTTTGCCAACAACAAAACAAGAACTAAACGGAGAACAACCAGACATAATTTTGGTCAGTGTGGATGCCTATGTTGACCATCCATCATTTGGTCACGCAATCATTTCAAGATTGATTGAATCTTTGGGCTTTTCTGTTGCCGTTTTGCCACAACCTATGACAGATGATGAGTATTTGTCTTTGGGGGAACCTAAACTTGGTTTCTTTTTGTCTGGTGGCGTTGTGGACAGCATGGTCAACAACTATTCTGTGGCGAAAATCAAAAGAGAAAAAGATAGTTATTCAGAAGGGGGCAAAGTTGGAAGAATTCCCGACAGAGCCTTGACATTCCATTCTCAAAATTTGAAAAGAATTTTTCCTGAAACGCCATTGGTCATTGGTGGAATTGAGGCAAGTTTGAGAAGATTTGCTCACTATGACTATTGGGCTGACAAAGTTATGCCAACAATTTTGCAAGATTGTCCAGCAGATTTGTTGATTTATGGAATGGGTGAAAACCCTGTTGTTGAGATTTTGGAACTTGCCCAAAATGGCGTGCGATTGGACAAAATCAAAGATGTTCGAGGTACTGCATATTTGACAGATTGGAATTCACTTTCAAAAAATGTTAGAGAAAAAATTGGAACGGGAAATTTCATCTCAATGCCGTCGTTTGAAGAAGTTTCAAATGACAAGAAAAAATATTGTGAAGCATTCAATGTTCAATTTCAAAACAGTGATTTTGCCACATCAAAAATTTTGCTTCAAAGGCATGCAAAAAAATATTTGATTGTCAATCCTCCACAATTTCCTGTCAGCACTGACAGATTGGATGCAGTCTACACTTTGCCATATATGAGAGAATTTCATCCAAGATATAAAGAAGGCGTTCCTGCACTTACAGAAGTGAAATTTTCATTGACATCAACAAGAGGCTGTTTTGGGGCATGCAACTATTGTGCAATCACGATGCACCAAGGTCGATTGGTTTCAAAACGAAGCAAACAAAGTTTGGTTGAAGAAGCGCAATCGTTGACAAACAAAAAAGATTTCAAGGGCTACATTCACGATGTTGGAGGTCCAACTGCAAATTTCCGTGACCCTGCATGCAAAAAACAAGCCGAGTTTGGAAGTTGCAAAAACAAAACATGTATTGGGTTCAACCCATGCCAAAATTTGCAAGTTAGTCATGAAGAATATCTTGACATTTTGAGAGCAGTGAGAGAGTTGCCAAAAGTAAAAAAGGTGTTTATCAGAAGTGGAATTCGTTTTGACTATTTGATGCTAGACCCAAATTGCAAATCTGTTTTGAAAGAAATTGTTGAACATCACATCAGTGGACAATTGAAAGTTGCACCTGAACACTGTGTTGACAGAGTTTTGAAAGCGATGAACAAAACACCACATCAAGTGTTTGTCAACTTTTCAAAAATGTACAAAGCAATCAACAAAGAACTTGGAAAAGAGCAATATATTGTGCCATATCTCATCAGTTCGCACCCAGGCTCGACAACAAGTGATGCTGTTGAATTGGCAGAATATTTGAAAAGCATTGGATATATGCCATTGCAAGTTCAAGATTTCTATCCAACACCATCGACAAAATCTACAACCATGTTCTATACAGGTTTAGACCCTGACACTATGCAACCAATTTTTGTTCCAAAAACAAAAGAAGAAAAAAGAACACAACGTGCTTTGATGCAATATGCCCTACCAAAAAACTATCAAACAGTCAAAAAAGCATTGATTGAAACACATCGATTAGATTTGCTTGGCTATTTGATTCCAAAAAATTTCAGCGAAGAAGTTGGGGAAAAGAGCAAACAAAAAAATGCAAATTCAAGTGTGTCATTGCGAAGTGAAAAACGAAAATTTGTTGGGAATGAAGATTTCAAAAAAACCAATGAAAAGAAGTCAACAAAATCTTCAAAACCTGGCAAAAAAAGTTATGGTGGCAAAAACTATTTTGGAAAATAATTTACCAAGGTTTCAAATGTTGAAATGTTTCAAATGTTGAAAATGCTTGAAAAATCTAACAAAATTGTGGCAAAATTTCGACAAATTGAAAAGTTTGATATTCAAGCACCGTCATAAAATCAAAAATTTAAGCATTTGTTTAAACTCAAAAAAATTATAAGAATAAACTCGGAAATAAAAATGAGAAAAAACGCTGAAAATTTATGAGAAAAAACTCGGAAATCAAGTATAAAACAAACCTAAAT
>CAYPVP010000076.1:0-5709 GCA_964414205.1 uncultured Bacteroidaceae bacterium
AATAATTGTAACAATAAATTATATAAAAATTATGAAAAAAATTTGAATGAAAAACTATAATTGTAAAAGTAGAAAACTTGTAAAAAATAATATGGAAATTAGAAAATAGAATTAAATAAATTCAGAAAATAAAATTAGGAAACTCGTAAACAAATAAAAATAGGAAACTCGTAAACAAATAAAATTGTAAATGCTTAAAATTGTTGGTTTATGAAATTGTAAAACTGAAAATTGGTGGAAAAATTAAATTTGACAGCAGAGAACTTGGAGAAAGCACAAATTTGCCAATGTACGACAGCAATAATATTTTTGAATAAATTTTTGAATAAATAGTAATTGAAAAAACAACGTTGAACGCTGTGTAACCTCACTTCGAATTTTGTGCGACTTCACCCCAAATGTTGTGTTTTCAATTTGAATGTTCAAGGAGAAATTTTTTGAGATAGCGCCTGATTTTGGCAAGAGAATTGTCAACTTTTTTTGTGCTGATAGACAAGTCATTTGCAATGCTGTCATAAGTTTTTCCTTGCAAAAACAAAAGCAAAATTTTGAATTCAAGGTCAGAAAAATTGCTTTTTATGTCATTCAAAACTACATTTGCAAATTCATTTGAAATCAGTTGTTCTTCTGGGTTGAGAGTGTTGCTTGCCAAAAAATCCATTGAAGAAAATGAATTTTCATCTTCCTTTTCAATTGTTTGATAGATTGAAATGGCTTCGTTGAGAAAAAGATTTTTTTTTCTGTTGGCAAATTTGATTGCATCTTTGATTTTGTTTCTTATGCAAGCAAAGGCATAGGTTTTGAAAGAAACAGAACTTGTTTTGTAGGTTTGAATGGCATTGTAGAGTCCAATCATTCCTTCTTGAATCAAATCATCAATTTCAGCCCCAACAATAAAAAAACCACGACAAAACCCTTTTACTTTGTCTTTGTAGCGATAAAGCAAAGTTGTGGTTGCATCGTTGTTTCCTTGTTGTGAAAGAATCACAAGTTCTTCATCAGTCAAATTTTCAAATTTCATTGATTCCTTTGTTTTGCACATTCAAAAAGAGTGACTCCTGTGGCAACGGAAGCGTTCAGAGAATTGACTTTTCCGTATTGAGGAATTGTTAGTGTTGAGTCGCAAAGGTCTTTTGTCAATCGTTTGATGCCTTCGCCCTCGTTTCCAATGACAATGGCTATGTCGCCAGTCAAATTTGCTTTTGCAAGATTTTCGCCATCAAAATCGGTGGCATAGACCCAAACTCCAAGTTTTTTCAACTGTCTGATTGTGTCGTTGATGTTTGTGACTTTTGCAACGAGCATGTGTTCCGCTGCCCCTGCTGACACTTTCAAAACTGTGCCATTGACTGTTGCTGAACGATGTCTAGGAATGACGATTCCGTGTGCGCCAAAACATTCTGCCGAACGAATGATTGCACCCAAGTTGTGTGGGTCAGTGATTCCGTCCAAAAGAACAATCAAAAGTGGTTGATTTTTGCTTTTTGCCAAATTCAAAATTTCATCAACATCAGAATAAACAAATTCGCTTGTTATGGCGACAATGCCTTGATGCTTGTTTGTTTCTGCCAATTTGTCAAGTGCAACTTTGTCTTGAAAAGCAACAAAAGCCCCTTTTTCTTTGGCAAGTTTGACAAGTGAATTTATGGAAGCATCAAAATTGCCTTTTTCGACCACGACTTTTTCAATTGTGGTTTCTGAATTTAATGCTTCTCTAACTGGATTTTTTCCAAAAACAATCATATATTCTCCGATGACTCAATTTCGTTTGAGCCGATGTTTGCGATTTCAAGCAATTCAACAAGTCTTGTTGTTTGTTGTGTCAAATACAAAAATCCAATGACGGCTTCAAACCCACTTGCTTTGCGATATTCTGAAATGGCAGCGTGTTTTGCAGTTGTGTGAATGCGAGAATTTCTTGCTCGTCTAAAAATGTCTTTTTCAGTTTCATCAAAATGTTCCAAAAGAATTTCGGCATAAATTGCTTGTTTTTTTGCACAAACATCTTTTGTGACTTCTTTGTGAAGTTCATTTGTGTGTTTTTCATTTCCGATGGTCACCAAAGAACGACTGAGCAAAGAGTGAACGCTGTCGCCAATGAATGCCAAAGACATTGGAGGAAGTTTGAAAGCGTCCTCTTTTGAAATTGGTTTTGCAATGATTGGAATAAGATTTAAAATTGAATTTTTCACAAAAAAATAATAGCACGAAACACAAATATTGACAAGTGCAAAACTCCATGTTAACATTTTTTATTATTGAGTTGTTAATATAATAGATTGAGTTGTTTATATAGTAGAAGTTGTATTTGTGCATCGCATTATCTTTGTGCATCGCATTATCTTTGTGCATTGCATTATACAATATCTAAACTTATTATAATATATATATCAAAAGAAGAAGACAAAAGAAAAAATTTTCAAAAAATGCTTGCTAGACAAAATTTCACGGCATGGCAAAGTGAAATAGAAAGGGTGAAAAATGAAGAAAAATCTTTCCAAAATGTTTATGTTTTTGCTGATGGTGATGGCTCTTGCCGTTGTCATGACGGGCTGTGATTTTTTTCAAGTTCCAATCAAAAGCATCAATGTGTCTAGTTATGAAAATTTGAAAATGGAAGTTGGCGAATCAAAACAACTTCAACCTATTGTCACTCCGTCAGCCTCAAAAGAGAAGTTGTCTTTTTCGTCTTCAAATCAACAAGTGGCAAGTGTTTCACAATCAGGCGTTTTGTCAGCACTGAAAGAGGGAGAAAGCACAATTACCGTTGCAAACTTTTTTGGTTCAATCAAAGTGTCTTTTTTGTTGACTGTTTCACCCCGAGTCTACTCCACACCGGTTGTTTCTGCAAATTTGACCTATCAAAACTATGGCGAAACAATTCAAAATGTTGTTTTCAGTGTTGACTTTGGAGAAAAACCATATCCATCTTCAACTGCAAATTTTGTTTGGAAAAAACAAATTGGAAAAGGTGTTGTTGAAACAATTTCAATTTCAAGCACATTGACAGTGATTCCTGAAAATGTGATGAATTTTGAAGTGAATGTTTGGGTTGAAGACACAGAAACTGGTTTGAAAAAATCAAATATCGTGACAAGTGGAATCTACAAACCAGTTGTTGCAAGTGACATTCTCGTTTCAAATGCAGAAAAAATCGGTTGGACAAAAGTTGATGGCATAAATTTTGCCAAAATCAATCAAAAGTTTGAATTGGCACTCTCCATTGGCTTCAACATTCCTTCTGGAACAAGCATTGAGTGGTATTTGCAAAAATCAGGTCAAATTGCAACAAAAGTTGAAAACCAAAATACAGGAACATTGCAATTTACTTTTGAACTCAAAAGCACGGAACAAGCAAGTGACATTGTTGGCAACTATGTGGTCTATACTGTTGTCAATGGCATACAAAATTTGTCTCAAAACAACTTTGAATTTCAACTAGATTATTCTGATGTGACATCAGTCAATGCAAAAGCAACAGGATACAATTCAAAAATTGAGATGGTATCATATGATTTGAAACCAATTGTTTTTGTGCCAGAGTGGAACAAAAATGAAACAAACAATTCAATTTTGTGGCTTGACTATTATGTTGCAACAGTTCCAACAACAGGAAACTATGAATTTTTGCTCAAAAAATCTGTGGCATGCAATTCTCAAAGCGCTGAATTGAATTTTGAATACATTCCTGATGCGAAAATTGGCATTTCAAAAGTGAAAGTTGTTGCATATTGCAAAACAGCAGGTGTTGTAAATTCTGAAAATGCAATGGTGAAAAAAGAAGTCATCATTGATGTCACTGTTTTGGAACAATACATAGCGCCACAAAAAGTTTTGGCAACAACATCGTCAAACATGTTGCAGATTGGAAACTATCAAGATGTTGTTTTCAATGCTTCAACTTTGCCATCAACCAACATAAATTCGCAGTTGAAGTTTGAATGGTTTGTAAATGGCGTAAGGCAACCAGAAACAGGTGCAGTGTTTACAGTTTCAAAAGACTATTTGGCTTCAAACTTGGGAGAAACGGTTGTGCAAGTCAAATTTGGTGGTGTAGAAAGTAAAATGGAAACAATCTATGCCAACAAAACGGACACATTCAATGGTTATGTAAATTCAACTTTTGTATGGAATGGCAATGTTTACAATCGCTATGTTTCGTCAATGAAAGAATTTGCCATTGCAATGAACTATTTGACAATGGAGAGAGTTCACAATTTGCAGTTGATGTTTTCAATCGATTCAGGAATTTCTTTTGCAACGACTGATGAACTGCTTAGACACCTTGAAGTTGCAAACAGTTTCTATGATGAAGCAGGAATCAGAAGTGTTTCTTGTGCAAAATATACAACAAACAACAAATTGGGAATTTTCACCTATGTTGATGAAGTGACTTTGAATCAAACCACTGGCGAAAAAACAAGTGTTCCCTACTATCCAACAAAAGTTGCAAACTCATCAACAAACAAACTTCCACAAACATTTGCAAAAGTTGCCTATTTGTCAAACGCAGGCAGAACCTCTTTGCCGATTGAAAGTGTTGATGATACATACAATGTCACAAATTCAAACATTTTGGCAAAGGTCATTTCGTGGGGAATGAAACCAACTTTTGATGCTGTCCAAAACGAAACAACCATTCAAACAACAGCAAGATTGAATGCAAAAACAATTTATGAAAATGCTTGTCAAATTATGAAAAATATCATCAGTGACAGCATGAATGAATATGAAAAAGTGCTTGCAATTTATGATTGGATATGTTGTGAAGTTGAATATGACTCGGCAGTTTTGTCAGTTGTCGGAAATGTAAATCAACAACTTGACTATGACGCCTACTATTTGGAAGGAATTTTTTTGAAAAGTGGAAATCAAATCAGACGTGCAGTTTGTGATGCAAAGGCAAAAGCATTTTCTTTGATGTGTGGAATTGAAAGAATTGTTGCTCCAAGAATTTCAGGAATGGCAGGTTCATCAGGAAAATTTGGTGGACACGCATGGAACAAAGTTTTGATTGACATTGATATGGATGGCGACAAAGAGTGGTTTTTGGTTGATAGCACTTGGGGAGATGTGGGCACAGGCACAACTGAAATTCTCAATCATGCCTATTTCTTGGTTCCTGACAGCAAAATTGCTTATGATGAAACAACAAACCCATCAGGTTCACACATAGAAACAGTCTATTCAACAGCAAACAGATGCCCAGAGGCAGTAGTGTTTCAAAATTTTGTTTTTGAAGACTACTATCCAACAGCAACAACAGCAACAAATGCTTTTTATGAAAGAATTGAGTATGTTGCAAGCAGTTCTAAACTGAAAAATACAACGGTTTCAAAATGTGATGGTTTGATTGACAATGCTGTTGAAATGGCAGTTGCGATTGCCTATGCTGATGAATTTGGAATGGCAGAGATAAAAAATGCCACAAATTATACTTGGAGTCAGTTGTTAAACATGGCAAAAAACTATCTGAACATTTCAAGCAATCTTTCAACTATGGTTTTTGTGGACACATTGATTGTGATGAAATGAGTTGCAAAATCAAAATTAAATTTGCAAGATGACAGTTTGTCAGAAAAAACTTGTGCCAAAATGAATGCAAACATTATGTTTTGTTGGCATACATAAAGGTATGAAAAACTGTCTTGTATATATCTTTTAGATATCTTGTAAAACTGGCATAAAAAATTGCGATATAAAACCAAC
>CAYPVP010000077.1:0-5592 GCA_964414205.1 uncultured Bacteroidaceae bacterium
ATTTGAAAAGCAAATTATAAGAAATAATTTTAAAATCACATATGAAAAATGATTATTAAAATAATTTTAAAAAGACATTTGAAAAACAAATATATTCAAAAATTCAAAATTGCATCATATTGAATGTTTTTAAGCAAGAAAAAGAATAAAAAAAAATGCCAATCATATCTTTTATTGAGGTGGTTATGAAATTGAAATTCGACAAAACTACATTTTTGGACAGTTTGTTTGCAATCATAAAGATGGTTCTAATTTCAATTGTGACATCATTGGTGCTTGTGCTTGTTGTGGCATTGATTGCAAAATATTGCTCTTTGGACAACGCGGTTGTGATTGCGCTCAACTATGTCATAAAAGTTGTGAGCGTCTTGATTGGTGCAATTTTTGGAGTTGGAAACAAACCAAGAGGACCAGTGAACGGTGGCATTGGTGGTTTTGTCTATATGCTGTTGGCATTTTTGCTTTTTTCAGGTTTGAATGGAGGCATTGATGGAAGCAAATTTTCTTGGATTGACATGATTTGTCTGACTCTTGCAGGAGTGATTTCAGGAATCATTTCAGTGAACATCAAAAGAAAGGTCAAAAAGTAGAAAAATCTAGAAATAATGAACTTATCCACGAAGTTATCCACATTTTTGCACGCTTTTGTGGACAACTCTGTGGATAAGTGCTATTTTTATGCATAATTTTTTTGTTGGTGTATAATTTACAAAAAATATGTCGAAAAATAGGACAAATTTTTTTGTATATAAATTTTATGTTGCATATAGTTCAAACTTGAACAGTTTGTGAAAAAATCTATACTTTTGTGAAACAATAAAAAGCAAATTATATTGCTGATTGAATTTTGATGTTTTTTCAATTTTGATGGCGTTGTATTTTGAAAAACTTGTTTGATTTTCTTGCAAGTGCAGAAAAAATGAGTTATAATACTAAAAAAAGAATTTTGGAGAATGATATATGAAACACATCAAAACTATTTCAAGTTGCTCAATCAAAAAAACAGGTCACATTGGATGCGGAGAATGTCAATCAAGTTGCCAATCTGCTTGCAAAACAAGTTGCACTGTTGGAAACCAAAGTTGTGCATCAAGAGATGAAAAAGTCTTGAACCCAGAAAAAGAAAACAACTAATAGAGAAAAATATGGTTAGAACATTCAAATCAAACCTTTCTGAAAAAGAAAGATATTTTTTGTATGACATCGAAAGTGGCAGTCTACATTCAGTAGATTATGCCACTTTTCTTGTCGCAAAAAACAAATATGAAAAATTAAACGACAAAGAAACAGAACAATTCAAAGAAATTGATTCACAAATTTTGGATGAAATCAATGAAGAAATTTGTGAATTAGAAAAAGAAGGAATGCTTGACACACCTGAAAAAGTATATGAAATTCCTTTTACAGGCGAAATCAAAGCAATGTGCCTTCACATTTGTCATGATTGCAACCTTCGTTGTTCCTATTGCTTTGCTCATGAAGGCACCTACAACACTGCAAAAGACTATATGACTTTTGAGGTCGGAAAAAATGCCATTGATTTGCTGATTGCAAAAAGTGGAAAAAGACAACACTTGGAAGTCGATTTCTTTGGTGGCGAACCATTGATGAATTTGGATGTTGTAAAACAAATTGTCGACTATGCAAAAGTAGAATGTCAAAAACATGACAAAGTCATCAATTTTACAATGACAACAAATGGAGTTTTGCTTGGTGAAAAAACTAGACAATGGCTGAATGAAACAATGGACAACGTTGTCATCAGCATTGATGGAAGACAAGAAGTTCACGACAAATTCCGTGTCACTGCAAATGGAAAGGGCTCACATGCAATTGCTCTCAAAAATGCTTTGGAGTTCAGAAAAATTCGTGGCGACAAAAAATATTATATTCGAGGAACATTCACTCAAAACAACTTGGATTTTTCCGAGGACGCTTTGTTTTTGAATGACCAAGGGTTTGACCAAATTTCAATTGAACCTGTTGTTCTTGCAAATGATGACCCAATGGCAATCAAAAAAGAAGATTTGGAATTTGTTTTTCAACAATATGACAAACTTGCAACAGAATATATTGAAAGAAGAAAAGGGGGCAAATGGTTCAATTTCTTCCACTTTATGCTTGATTTGAAACACGGACCTTGCATCATAAAAAGACTTCGTGGCTGTGGCGCAGGAAGTGAATATGTGGCTGTCAGCCCTGTTGGAGAAATCTATCCTTGTCACCAATTTGTCGGCGATGAAAACTATTTGATGGGAAATGTTTTGACTGGCAAATTTGATGAAAGCAAACAAAAAGTTTTCTATGACAACACTGTTTTTGCAAAGTCTGAATGCAGAAATTGTATTGCCAAATACTATTGCAGTGGTGGATGCACAGCAAACGCATTGCATTTTTCGGGAGACATTTCAAAGCCATATGCAATGGCATGCGAACTCATGAAAAAACGCTTTATGGTTTCACTTGGAATTTATGATTTGGAAAACTGATTGTAAGTTTTGCACATTTTGCACAAAAAATTTTGACCATTGAAGAAAAAGCATTTCTAAAATTTAGACAAAATGACAAGCAAAAATAGCAATAAAAAGTGCAAGCAAGATGATATGCAAAAAATTAAAGCATAAGTGCGAATAAAGATTCAAGCATAAGTGCAAAAATGAATAGAAACAAAAAGACAATGCAAAGAAAAATGGCGAAATTTTTTTGAACATATAAGCATTTTTATTGCCTTTGCAATCAAGTTTTTTGTATTGAATAAATTTTGAAAAAAATTGAAACATTTGGGCTTTCAGAAATCAAAGAAAGCGCCAGTCAAAAAAACACATGTTGTTGATGATGGACAGCATGTGTTTTTGTTTAGAAATCGAAATATGAATGTCTAAAACTTCAACGATTGGGTTTGCGCAAAAAATCATAATATATTGAATTTTATGAATTGAAAACGCAAATTTGTGAAATTTTTAATCGCAAATAAAGAAAAACATGTTTACTAGTTTTCTTGCAAAATAAACTTTTTTTCTTTTTAGACTTGAATTTTTGAAAATTGAGTGAAAATGTCGATAATTTGCAAGTTTTTATTGACTCAATTTGTTTATATATGTATAATATTTATGTTTTGAACATAGGAGGTTCTCGTGAACAAGAAGAAATCAATCGTGGTATTGTCGCTTGTTGCTGTTTTCATAATTTTGATGACAGTTTTCGCTGTGGTTGAATTTCCAAGTGGTCTTTATGACTACACTGGATACGCAAAGACAATAAAATTAGGCTTGGACCTTTCAGGTGGTGTTGCCGCCGAATATAAAGTCACTGATGTTCCAAATGGTGACCCAGAAACTTTTAACCAACGTGCAGAAGGCACAGTCAACGCACTTCAAACTTTGTTGGTTTCAAAAGGATATACCGAAGCAGTGGTTTCATATGCAAACCAAAAAATTCGTGTTGAAGTTCCTGATGTCGATGACCCTGAAAAGTTGTTCGATTTGATTGGGCGTCCTCAAACTTTGGAATTCAGAAGTGAACCAACAGAAAGTGAAACAAACAAAACTTTGATTGTTGGAAGAACTGACATTGAAAATGCTTATGTCACACAAGACCAAAACAGTGCAAACTACTTTGCAGTTGGACTCAAATTCAACAGCGAGGGTGCGAAAAAGTTTGCGCAAGTGACACAAGAATACAAAGGCAAAAAATTGTATATTTGGATTGGTGGAGAGTGCAAACAAGAACATCAATCAGGAATTACAATCAATGAAGTCATTTCAGGTGGTAGTGCTGTCATCACAGGAAACTATTCCTATGAAAACGCCTATGCTGTTGCAACTCAAATTCAATCAGGAACATTCACAGTCAACCTTGACCTCATCGAAAATAGAACTGTCAGTGCTACACTTGGAGCAAATGCTGTCAAAATGGCTTTGATTGCTGGTGCAGTTGGTGTTGCAATCATCTTCTTGTTTATGGCTGGTGTTTATCGCATGATGGGTGTTGCTGCTGACATTGCTCTTACAATTTACATTTTGATTTTGCTTTGGTTGTGTGCTGTGCTTCCTTGGGTTCAACTTACACTTCCAGGAATTGCAGGTGTTTTGTTGGGAATTGGTATGGCTGTTGATGCCAACGTTGTTGTTTTTGAAAGAATCAAGGACGAATTTGCAAAAACAAACAAACCAATCAAATCTGCCGTAGGTGTTGGCTACAAGCGTGCTTTGTCTGCTGTTTTGGACGGAAACATCACAACAATCATTGGTGCTGTCATTTTGTGGATTGTTGGAACTGCATCAATTCAAGGCTTTGCAATTGTTTTGTTCATCAGCATTATTGTTTCAATGTTCACATCACTTGCAGTCACTAGATTGATTATGAATTGCATGTTGTCATTCAACAAAACAAATGAAAAGTTGTATGGTTTGAAACGCAAAAATCAAGAAATCAAAGATGAAAACAATGAAAACTTTGTTGAAAATGAATTGAAGGAGGAGGTATAGTATGAAAAACAAAAATAAAACTCCTCAATTGAAATCATCAAAGAATGAATGTGGCAACAAATTTTTGAATGGAATTTCAAACTTTAAAATTTGCAAAAGAATTGGATATTGGTGGATTTTGCCAATCGCAATCATTTTGATTGCAATGATTGTTGCAGGTGTTGTTGGTGGAATGCATGGAAGCATCACTGAGGGCTTCAACATTGGAATTGACTTTGAAGGTGGAACAATGCTTTCAGTCAAACTTGGTGAAGAAAGTTTTACCTCAAATCCAAACTATCAAAAACGTGTCAATGAAATCACAAAAGTTATTGAATCAAATGGTGTAAAAGTTTCATACATTCAAACATCAGAAGGCACTTCAATTTCTGAATCAGTTGTGACTTTTAGATATAAAAACATTGATTCTGATGATGAAAGCATTGCACAGAGAAATGAAAAAATAAAACTGGCTGTTGAAGAAAAGTTTAGTGATAAAGCAAATGCTGACAAAATGTTTGTCACGTATGATGCAATTGGAAAAACAGCATCAAATCAACTGATTGAAAAGGCTTCACTTGCTCTTTTGATTTCAACTTTGTTGATTTTGGTTTACATCATCATCAGGTTTGAAACTGTCAGTGGTATTGCTGCAATCATAACAATGATTCATGACGTGTTGATTATGTTCTGTTTGACAGTGATTTGTCGTGTTCAAATCAATTCAAGTTATGTTGCTGCTGCAATCACAATCATTGCATATGCAATCAACAACACAATCATTGTGTTTGACCGTTGTCGTGAAAATTTGAAGCCTTTGAAAGGAAAGCGTGGCATCAACTATGAAAACATCGGTGATGAAGCAATTCGTTCAACTTTCACTCGTCAAGTTTATACAACATTCACTACAATGGTAACTGTTGTCTTCCTTGCAATTTTGGGCGGAGCATCTCTCAGAGAATTTACAATTCCAATCATTCTTGGTTTGATTGTTGGGTTCTATTCTTCAATTTTCATTGCAACACCTTTGTGGAGCAAAATGGCTTATGTTGCAGAAGATTTGCGCTCTAAACGAGCAAGAAAAAAGGGTGCAATTCTTTATGAAAAAATTGATGAAAAGGGTGAA
>CAYPVP010000078.1:0-5563 GCA_964414205.1 uncultured Bacteroidaceae bacterium
AATTGTGAGATTTAAATAAAAAAACAAAATTTTGCAAAAAACAATTTGCAAACTTTTTAATGTTGAATTTTCAAATTAAAAATAAAATTTTATTTCATAAATTGGTTTGGTTCAAATTGATTGATTAGTCCACCAATTTGTCAATGGCAAGTCCCAATTTTTTGATGTCATCAGTAAAGCCACCAACAATGATTTTATCTCCAATTTTTATCAAAGTTTCACCACTTGGCATTGTGATTGAAGTGTCTGAGCCCAAAATTATCAAAATGTTTACATGATAGTGATTTGGAATTTGAAGTTCAATCAATGTTCGATTAAGCCAAGGTTCAGGAACAACAAATTCAGCAATAGAATAGCCATCTGCCAATTCCATGAGGTCGTTTATTTGTGGGTTGAGCAGTTTTGTTGCAGTTTTGATTGCACTGTCTGCCTCTGGAATGACGACTTCATCAACACCGATTTTTTCCAAGATTTTTGCGTGCTTTGAATCTCTGGCTTTTGCAATAATATGCTTGCAACCAAGTTCTTTGCATATGAAAGCGCACATGATTGATGCTTGCATGTTGTC
This sequence comes from uncultured Bacteroidaceae bacterium, assembly GCA_964414205.1. Classification (GTDB taxonomy): domain Bacteria; phylum Bacillota; class Clostridia; order Christensenellales; family CAG-917; genus STD2-102. The sequence goes on from CAYPVP010000078.1 coordinate 569, forward strand.
ACCAATTGCAACAATGACTGTGTCAAAAGTGTTGATTGCCATTTGCTTCAAGCAAGTTTCTTCTGAGGCATCTGCTGTGATTGAATGTGTCGAAAAATTTGAAAGTTCAAATGTTCGTTCTTCGTCGATGTCCACGGCAAGAACTTCTGCACCTGTTTTGAAAAGTGCTTTTGTGATTTCAGCACCGAATCTTCCAAGCCCCAAAACAGCGAATTGGGTTTGCTTTTTTTTGTTGTTAGATTTCATATAAACCTCTTTTTGTCAAACATCAAATTGAGATGTTTGCTTCGGGATATTTGATTTTGTCTTCATTGTTGATGTTGTCTTTGTTTTTGAATGCCATAAAGAAAGTCAAAATTCCCACTCTGCCCAAGAACATGTTGAGAATGATGATGAATTTTCCCAATATGGTGAGTTTTGAAGTTGCCCCCATAGAAAGTCCAACTGTCGCAAATGCACTTGTGATTTCATAGAGCAAACTTTCGTTTGAAAGATTAGTTCCACTTTGTGCCAAAATCAATGCCAAAAAACTTATGCCTTGAATCAACAAAGAAAGCATCAAAATTGTTGTGGCTCGTTTGATTGCAACTTTTCCAATTTTGTGCATGTCGACAATGACACCTTTTTTTTGTCTGATTGTTGACAAAACGGAAGCAAGCAAAACAAACATGGTTGTTGTTTTGAGTCCACCACCAGTTGAACCAGGGCTTGCACCAACAAACATCAAAATGATTGTAACAGGAATTGACGCGTTGTTCATTTTTGCACAATCAAGAGTGGCAAATCCTGCTGTTCTTGTTGTGGTTGAATGGAAAAATGCGTTCATAATTTTGTCACCAACACTCATGCTTCCAAGAGTTGCAGGGTTGTTCCATTCAACGCCCATAAAAATTGCAGTTCCCAGCAACAAAAGAGTCACGGTCATTGGAATGACAATTTTTGATTGCAGTTGAAATTTTCTCCAACTATGCTTTTGAATGATGTCAATGATGACAATAAATCCAATTCCACCACTGATGATGAGAAATGCAAGAGTGAGAACAATCAATGGCTCACTGTTGAATGCCATCATGCTTGTGCCTGCTGTGCTTATGACATCAAGCCCAGCATTGCAAAATGCAGAAACACTGTGGAAAATTCCATACCAAATGATTTGACCTGCTGAAAATTGTTTGGTGATTGCAAAGCCAATGGATAGCAAAATTGCCCCAAATGCTTCAATGCTGATGACGACAATGAACAATTTTTTCATCATTCTTGAAAAATCATGCCAAGCAAAGTCAGAATATTCAGAAGAAAGGCTCAATCTTTGTGACAGAGTTGAGCGATTTGAAAACAAAATGTAAAGCGCAGAAGAAATTGTCATGACCCCCAAACCACCAACTTGAATGAGAATCAACAATATGAATTGACCAAAAAAAGTGAAATTTGATGCCACAACAACTGTTGAAAGCCCTGTCACACATGTTGCCGATGTTGCCATGAACAATGAGTCAACAAAATTTAGCCATTGTCCATTGGTGTTTGAAATTGGCAATGACAAAAAAAATGCTCCAAGAAAAATGATTGCCATGAACCCCAAAAGGACAAGGCGTGGAGGAGTGAATGATTTTCTAATTCCAATTTGAAATTTTTGTTTGTCTATTATGTTTTTCATATTTGCTTTGTTTCTTGATGAAACTTTTATAATTTTAGCACACTAGATATAGTTTGACAACTTTTTTTGATTAAAACCACACTTACAAAGAAATCAACAAAATGATTTGGAGTTGTTCCATTTGCAAAAATTTGTATAATGTTATATTCTATATAATAGTTTAGTAAGAAACAAAACAATAAATATAGGTGAAAAATGATTAGAGAAATGCAAGTGCAAGACAAAGAAAATTACATTGAAATGACAACGGCATTTTACAGCACTCCTGCTGTAAGCCACAAAGTTCCAAATGCAGTGTTTGTTGCAAACTTCAAAGAAATGACAGAAACAAAACAATTTTTGGAAGGCTATATATTTGAATTTGAAGACAAAATAGCAGGTTTTGTTGTTGTTTCAAAAATGTTTGAAACCGAAGTTGGAGGTTTGTGTTTGTGGATTGAAGACATCTATATCAAACCAGAATTTCGCTCAAAAGGTTTGGGCAAAGAATTTTTTGACTTCATTCAAAAAAAATATATGTGGAAAGCCAAGAGATTGCGTTTGGAAGTTTCAAAAGGAAATGTTCGAGCAAAAGAATTGTATAGAAAATGTGGTTTTGAAGAATTGCCATATGAACAAATGATAAAAGAATTGTAAAAATTGAAAATTTTTAAAAGTTTTCAATCATTTGCATAATGTTGAATTCAAAGAAAAAGCCATCTCAACCGAGATGGCTTTAAAATTTATTTTTTGCTATTTTTGTTCTTGCCTTTCAAAAAGTTTGTTATTGCTTCAATTTTTTTGTTGTTTGAGGCTTCAATAATTTGCATTTTGTCAATGCCTTTGTCCAAATAGCCTTTCTTTTTCAAAAACTTTTCTGACAAAAACACGAAAAGGAAGAACAATGGAAGAACAATGGCTGTGTCACACAAAATGACAAACACCATATCTTTGGTGATAGATTGAGGCATTCCAAAAATTTCAGGAAGATTTATTCCAAGAGCAGGAATGTTTACAAAGAACATTGCAACAAAAGCACCAATCAATAAAACAAAAAGCATTGAGCGAAGCATGTTGAATTTCCAACAAACTCTTGCAAGAAAAATGAAACTTGAAATTGTTGTCATCAAATAGAAAAGTCCATTCAAATCAGCATTGCTAAAAGCGACAAACTTGGAAGCAACGACAACACCCATGACGCTCAAAAAAACGGTTAATGCACCAGGAATTGATGTGGACAGAACTTTGGTGATGAATTTTCCCGTAACCCGTTCTTTGTTTGGTTCAAGTGCCAAAAAGAAAGATGGAATTCCGATTGTAAAAGTTCCAATGATGGTCAAATCGGCTGGGTCATATGGCAGTTGTTGTGGAATGAGCGAAAACACAAGTGCAAACAACAAATTGTACATTGTCTTGACAAGAAATAGGGCAGCAGACCTTTCCAAATTGTTGATTGAACGACGACCTTCTGCAACAACGCGAGGCATTGATGCAAAGTTGCTGTCAAGCAAAACAAGTGATGAAACATTTTTTGCTGCATCGCTTCCTGATGCCATTGCAATTGAACAATCGGCTTCTTTCAAAGCCAAAACATCATTGACACCATCTCCTGTCATTGCGACAGTGTGTTTCAATTTTTTCAAAGTTTTGACAAGCAAAAGTTTTTGGTCGGGAGTGACTCTGCCAAAGACTGTATATTTTTCTGCTGAATCAATGACTTCTTCATCAGTTTTGCATGTTGAAAGGTCAATGTAGTTTTCTGCACCTTCCAATCCTGCACGCCTTGCAACAGCACTAACGGTGATTGGGTTGTCACCAGAAATGATTTTGATGTTTACGCCTTCTTCTTTGAAAAAACGCAAAGTGTCAGGTGCTTCTTTTCTGATTTTGTCAGAAATCAAGACATATCCTAAAAATTCTAGGTCAGTTGGCAATTCATGTTCGGCAGGTGAATTTGTTGATTTTGCAAGTGCCAAAACACGATAGCCTTCTTTTGCAAATTCTGAAAGGGAGTCATTTTGTTGCAAACTTAAATTGGCAAAAACAAATTCAGGAGCGCCAATGACAAAAGTTTCATTTTCAAAAGTGGCACTGCTCCATTTTCTTGCCGATGAAAAAGGAATGAAAGAAATTGCCTCGGATGTTTGTTGCAAATCTTGTGTGAATTCGGCAATGGAATCGGCTGTTGCATTTGTGTCACCGATTGATGAGTTCAAATTTTTCAAAATTTGTTTGAATTCGTCTTGGCCAAGTTTTTCCGAAATCAATTTTTGAACTTCCATTGAGCCTTCGGTGATTGTTCCAGTTTTGTCAAGACACAAAACATCAACACGAGCCAAAGTTTCAACGCAATAGAGGTCTTGGGTGAGCGTTTTGTGATTTGCAAGGCGAATGACACTGATGCAAAAAACTGCTGATGACAGTGCAACAAGTCCACTTGGAATCATTCCAATCATAGTTCCAATTGTTTTGATTACAATAGGGGACAAGCGCAAGTCTGTGACATTAAAATAGTTTTGAACAATGTTTGTTTGAATTGGGTCAAAGTTGATGTTTTGATGAACTAAATATTTCATGCAAAACAAAAGTATTCCTAGTGGCACAATGATGATTGCCATTGTTTTGACAATTTTGTTTAGAGAACGCAAAATTTCTGAATTTGGGCGCTTTAAATATTTTGCACCAGCAGAAATTTTTGTGGCATAGTTTTCTTTGCCAATTCTGATGACTTTTGTCATTGCTGTTCCTGAAACAACAAAACTTCCTGACAAAATTTCATCTCCAACATTTTTTAAAATTGCATCAGGCTCTCCTGTAAGCATTGACTCATTGACTTCGATTGTTCCTTCTTCAACAACGGAGTCTGCACAAATTTGACAGCCAGAAGACAAATAGATGATGTCATCAAGGACTATGTTTTCAATTTTGATTTCAGTTTTGACACCATCTCTGATGGCTGTGACTTTTGGCGCTGAAATCAGTGACAATTTGTCTATTGTGTGTTTTGCTCGAAGTTCTTGCACAATTCCAATCAAACAGTTGATGATGACTGTTCCCAAAAAACCGAATTGCATAAAGCCATTTGCAGTTTGAGGAATGAAGAAAAAAAGTATGATTGCAAGTGCGACAAACAAAAAATTGAAGAAAGTAAAAATGTTGGTAAACAGAATTTCAGAAACACTTTTTGTTTTTATGTTTTGTTTTCCGTTTGCCAAACCAGCCAAAAATTTTGCCTCAACTTCACTTGATGACAGCCCAAAATCAAACTCTCGCTCTTTTGGAAGTGAAGCAACATTATGATTGCTTATTTTAAATTTTTTCATTAGATTTCCCAAGACTTCCCATATTCAATATTGATT
>CAYPVP010000079.1:0-5198 GCA_964414205.1 uncultured Bacteroidaceae bacterium
AATGAGCACACGTGATATTCAATTTCATATTCAAGAAATATATGGATTTGAAGTATCTCCTCACTTAGTTAGTGAAATTACTGATGAAGTTATTGATGAAGTTCGTGCATGGCAAGGACGTCCTTTAGAGGAAGTTTATCCAATTTTATTTTTAGACTGCATTGTAGTAAAATGCCGTCAAGATAAAACTGTAATTAATAAAAGTGTTTTTCTTGCTTTAGCGATTAATATGGAAGGCAAGAAAGAACTTTTAGGCATGTATATCGCACAGAATGAAGGTGCTAAATTTTGGCTTAGCGTAATAACTGAACTCAAAAATCGAGGGGTAAAGGATATTTTAATCGCTTGCGTTGATGGTCTAAAAGGTTTTCCTGAGGCTATTAATAGCGTATATCCTAAAGCTGAAGTTCAGCTCTGTATTGTGCATCAAATACGTAATAGTCTTAAATTTGTATCATATAAAGATCGCAAAGAGGTAGCTGCTGATTTGAAACAAATTTATAGTTCAATATCAGCTAAGGAAGCTGAATTTGAACTTGATTTATTTGCAGAAAAATGGGACAAAAAATATGGTATGATATCTAAACAATGGCGTTCCAACTGGCCAAACATTATTCCGTTTTTTGAATATTCTCCTGAAATTCGCAAGGTTATATATACTACAAATGCTATAGAATCACTTAATCATACTTTGCGAAAAACGTTAAAAACCAAAGGAGTGTTGCCTAATGATGATGCGGTTTATAAATTGCTTTATTTGAGTATAAATCGAGTATCTAAAAAATGGACAATGCCAATTCGCAACTGGAGCAGTGCTTTAAACCAGTTGATGATAAAATTTTCAGATATATTTCAAGACTTAGGTTATTAGTTTCATTATCTTTCATGACTTCATTTCGTCCTGAAAAGCCTTTGGCTTTTCGGGTACTTCACTCTGTCATGAAAGATATCTACCAAAGGTTATTTTCTTAAAAATTAAGATTATGACTTGACATTTTATGAAAAACAAATTATATTTGAATAATTGTAATTTTAAGTGGTAAAAAATTTTGAAACAAAGTAATTTTAATACATTATAAAAGAAATGATGCTGTATTTACAACCTGATTATAATGGAATATAAAAAACGAATATTATGTTTAAATATTTGATTATTTTGTGACTTTATTGCACAAAAAAAATCGAGCATGCCTAAGCACGCCCGAGTCAAATTTGATTTTAATGATTGTTTAATGTCTAAATTAACCAAGTTGATTCAAATTAGTTAGATGAAAATTAGTCAAATTTTAGATTGTCAACATAGCCACATGCAGAAAGTGAAGCGATTGCTCCATCAGAAACTGCTGTCAAAACTTGTCTAACTTTTTTTGTTCTTGCATCGCCAGCAACAAAAAGACCGTCAGTTTTTGTTTTGCAACTTTCATCTGCAACAAAATAGCCTTGTTCGTCAAGGTCAACCAAATCTTTGAATGCTTGATTGTTTGGCACTTGACCAATGCAAATAAAAACTCCTTTTGCATCAATTTTCAAAATGCTATTGTCTTTTGTGTTTTTGAAAACGAGTCCTGAAAGTTCTTCTTGACCAAGCAATTCTTGCAATTGAAGATTGTGATGAATTTCAACATTGCTACGACTTCTGAGAGTGTCTTGAAGTTTTTGTTCTCCAAAAAACTTGTCAAAAAGAGTGCATACAGTGACTTTTTTGCAAGTGTTTGAAAGCAAAATTGCATATTGAAGTGCAGTGTTTGCATCTCCAATCAAGCAAACTTCTTCGTCTTGAAAAAATGCACCATCACAGACTGCACAATATGAAACGCCTTTGCCGACCAATTCTTCTTCTCTTTCAACTCCGATTTGGCGAGGTTTGACACCAGTTGCCAAAATCACGCTTTTGGCATCATAATCAGAATATTCAGTTTTGATTTTGAAAACATTGTCGATTTTTTCAATTTTTTCAACTTTGTCCAATTCAATTTCAGCACCCATGTCAACAACTTGTTCCATCATCTTTTCTGTGAGTTCGCTTCCACTGATTTGTTTGATTGTTGGAAAGTTTTCAACTCTTGGAGAAAGTGCAATTTGTCCTCCAATGGTTTCAGATTCCAAAATTAAAACAGACTTTCCACTTCTTAGCGCATAGAGTGCTGATGCAAATCCTGCAACACCTGCTCCTACAATAACAATATCGTACATATTTTCCTCGTTTAGCGTGTGTGTGGCATGCTTATGATTTGGGCATGCCACACAAAATTTCTTATTTTTTTAAAGTTTTTTCAAACAAAATCAAAAATTGAATTTGTGATGAAAAACTTATTTTTGACTTTCAATAAATCTTCTGATTTCACTTGCATTTTCAAACTTGTCAAAGCCATCACAATTTGGAACAAGCAATGTTGGTGCTTTTCTTACTCCGTGTTCAATTGTGAGATTTTTGTTTTCTTCTGCATCAATCACTGAGAATGAAATTCCTGCTTTTTCAAGCATTGCTTTTGCCATTTTGCAGTTTGGACAAGTTTTTGTTGCAAACAACAAAATTCCTTCTTCTTGTGCTTTTGCATTTCCACAGCAACAATTTTCTTGTGGCTCAGAAGCATGTGAGTTTTTCAAAACGGAAGTTTCAATGACATATTCTTTTCTGTGACCAAATTCAGCAGTTTTTCCATCATTCCAGTTTTGAACAGGACGATAGTAGCCAGTGATACGGCTGTAAACTTCTGTTTTTCGACCACAAATTGGACATTCATAGACTTCGCCTGAAATGTAGCCATGGTCTGCGCAAATTGAATAGGTTGGTGACAAAGTATAGTATGGCAATTTGTAGTTTTCAGCAATTTTCTTCACCAAGTTTGCAGCAGATTGCCAATTTTCAAGTTTTTGTCCAAGGAAAGCGTGAAAAACTGTTCCTGATGTGTAGAGTGTTTGAAGTTCATCTTGAATGTCAAGTGCAGTGAAAATGTCATCAGTGTAGCCAACTGGAAGGTGAGAACTGTTTGTGTAGTATGGAACGGTTTCTCCATCTTTTTTTGCTGTGATGATGTCAGAAAATTTTTCGACATCATGTTTTGCAAGACGATATGAAGTTGATTCAGCAGGAGTTGCTTCAAGATTGTAGAGGTCTCCATATTTTTCTTGATAGTCTGAAAGTTTGTTTCTCATGAAGTTCAAAACTTCTTTTGTGAATTCTTGTGCAGATTGTGTTGTCAAATCTTTGCGAATCCACTTTGCATTGAGGCATGCTTCATTCATTCCGACCAAGCCGATTGTGGAGAAGTGGTTGCTGAAAGAACCAAGATATTTTCTTGTGTAAGGATAGAGTCCTTCATTCAAAAGTCTTGTGATGACATTGCGTTTGGTTTTGAGGCTTCGAGCAGAGATGTCCATGAGTTTTTCAAGGCGTTTGTAGAAATCTTGTTTGTCTTCTGCAAGATAAGCAATTCTTGGCATGTTGATTGTGACAACCCCAACAGAACCTGTTGATTCACCAGAACCAAAATAGCCACCTGATTTTTTGCGAAGTTCACGAAGGTCAAGACGCAAACGACAGCACATACTTCTGACATCTGATGGTTCCATGTCGCTGTTGATATAGTTTGAAAAATATGGTGTGCCATATTTAGCAGTCATTTCAAACAAAAGTTTGTTGTTGTCTGTTTCTGACCAATCAAAGTCTTTTGTGATTGAATAGGTTGGAATTGGATATTGAAAACCACGGCCGTTGGCATCGCCTTCAATCATAATTTCAATGAATGCACGATTGACCATGTCCATTTCTTTTTTGCAATCTTTGTATTTGAAAGGCATTTCTTTTCCACCAACAATGGCATTCAATTCGGCAAGGTCGTTTGGTACAACCCAATCCAAAGTGATGTTTGTGAAAGGCGATTGTGTTCCCCAACGAGATGGTGTGTTGACGCCATAAATGAATGATTGAATACATTGTTTGACTTCTTTATAGGTCAAATTGTCTGCTTTGACAAATGGAGCCAAATAGGTGTCAAAAGATGAAAATGCTTGTGCGCCAGCCCATTCATTTTGCATGATTCCAAGAAAATTGACCATTTGGTTGCAAAGTGTAGAAAGGTGAGAAGCAGGTGCAGAAGTAATCTTTCCTGGAATTCCACCAAGTCCCTCATTTATGAGTTGTTTCAAAGACCATCCTGCACAGTATCCTGTGAGCATTGAAAGGTCATGAATGTGAATTTCAGCATTTTTGTGTGCTTGTTCAATTTCATTGTCATAGATTTCAGAAAGCCAATAGTTTGCAGTGATTGCTCCTGAGTTTGACAAAATCAAACCACCAACTGAATAGGTGACGGTTGAGTTTTCTTTGACACGCCAATCAGCAACTTTCAAATAGTTGTCAACGGTGTCTTTGTAGTCAACAATGGTTGACTTCATATTTCTGATTTTTTCGTGTTGTTTTCTATACAAAATGTATGCTTTTGAAACATCAACATAACTTGATTGAATCAAAACAACTTCCACTGAGTCTTGAATGTCTTCAACGGTGACAACATCATTTTTGACTTTGCCACTGAAATCAGCAGTGACTTTCAAAGAAATCAAATCAATGATGTCGCTGGTGTATGATTTTCCAACAGCGTTGAATGCTTTTTCAATGGCAATTTTGATTTTGCCAAGGTCGAATTCTGCGATGTTTCCATCTCTTTTCTTTACGTTCAACATAAAATGTTCTCCTTATTTTTGCTTTTGAGCAGGCTAATTTACTCTTGCATTATAGCAAGTCGATAAAAGTGTGTCAATAGAAAATCACAAAATGTTGTATAAATTTTTTTCATCAAACACAATATGTTGTGGTTTGCCCACTAAAAAACCGATTTTGCATTTTGCAAAAATCGGCAGAATTTGTAAAAACTAAAATTGAATTTGTAGAAAGTTGAAGACAAGATTCAAAAATTTGCATAATGCTAGCAAAATTGCAAAAAATTGTGAATTTAGTTTTCAAAAAAATGACATTTGAGTTTCAAAGACAATTCAAGAATAGCCAAAAAAGGCATCAAAGTCAAGGCACTGCGAAAAAAAATTAAAAATTAGTTTTGGCAGAAAAAATTTTGCATTAAAAAAGGTTTGCAAAATCAAAAAAAGTCATTCAATTTGATTTGTCAAATCAGAAACATTGAAAAATTTATTAAAGACACAATAAAATATAAACTATGAGTAATGCCCAAAATATAAAC
>CAYPVP010000080.1:0-4899 GCA_964414205.1 uncultured Bacteroidaceae bacterium
AACTGCTTCTTGACTAAATTCAGGGTCGATATCTTCTTCATCAAATTTTACAATTGTTTCTTCTGGGGTCAAAATTGTTTCTTCTTGATTTTCAGTTGTTGTTGATTTACTTTCATTATATTCTTTGACTTTGCTTTCTGCATCAGCAGTTTCTTTTTTCATTTTTTCTTGAATTTCTGCATTTGCAAGTGCTTGTTCAGCAGAAAGTTTTTGATGTCTAATTTCAACTTCTTCTTTTGCAGAATTTTCAATTTCTGTCATATTTGGTTGATATGATGATGTCAATGAAACTGCTTTGAAATCGATGTTTGAAAAACGATAGCCAAAAACTTCATTGAAGACATTTTCAAGTTTTCCTCTCAAAATTGCTGTGACTTCATGAACATCTCTATCTTTGATTTTGATTGAAACTTTGAGTCTTGTGCCATATTCGTTCATGCTGATTGCCACTTTTTGACATTTTACGCCTTCAACTTCATTGACTGCTTTTTTTGTAAGTTTTGAAATGACACTTGCAGTTGCTTTTGTTGAAGATGCTTTTTCACTGTTGATGATGATTTCTTTGACAGTGTCAGAATCAAGAAATGTGTATGTCAGTGTTCCAGCAGAAATCACAAAATAAAGCACTCCAAGAGTGATGAACAAGCCCTTTACAAGGCTGTTGTCAAATTGTTCTGGTGTGATTCCACCAAAAATTGTAACCAACAAAACGATGACAAAAGTGACTGCAATGCAAACACTTCCAACTGCCAAAATCTTTTGAAATATTTTCTTTTTCATATTTTCCTCCATTCGGAAATCCATTTATAAGTATATTTTTTGCTTTTTTGTTGCGAATAATCATAAAATTGGGACACTATCAATTCTCTTGTGTTCCAACATTATGAATATAATATTCAATTCCAATTATAATATACTAACAAGTTTCCATTGTCAAGAGTTTGTGCCAAAATCAAAAAACACTTGGGAATCTTTGACAATTTTTTTTGCAGTTTTCTATCAATATTTCTTGTTTTTGTCAGAAATTAGAGTGCTTTATGACACCAAACCTAATTCTTTATGACACCATTCCAAGTTTCTTTTGCATCACAGCCAAGTTTTTATGTCAACAAGCCTAGTTTTTTGCGACTTCACAGCCTAGTTTTATGCCACCAAGCCAAGATGTCAAACATACAAGTAAATCTAAAATTGTTTTTTATTTGTGCATAGTTTTTGCCAAATCACAAAAAATATGTTCAAGGAGCGACTATGAAAAATAAATTTTCTTTCTATATTGGTGGTCTGTTTTTGTTGCTGATTGTTGCATCACTGCTGATTTCTACAACATTTTTGATTGCCAACCAAAACACCACAACAACATGTTTAAAAATTGAGTGCAAAAATACAAGTGTTGCAAAAGCATCAATTTTTGACAAAATGACCCCACAAATGGTCGATTTTTTTGAGACAAAAATTGCACAAGACAAAATTTTGAGTTCAATGAAACAACAAAAAATTGACAAAATGATGCAATCTTTCAATATTTCAAAAAACAAACTATTTTCAATGATTGCCTTGCAATTCGTTGCTCAAAAAAATGGCAAAAATCTAAATTTGAACGAACTTGCTCACACTGATGATTTCAAGTTTTTGAAAATTGCTCAACAGGAATTTTCTGCCTATCTTTCAAGTTTGCCAAATGAACAAAGAACTGAAATTATGAATGAAGTGAAAAACTTGATAAAAAACTCAACAAAATTGAGTTAAACTATACGAATTTCAACAACTGTAAAAGGCTTTTTTGATGACATTTTCAAAACTTTAAAAGTTTTTCGGACGACATCTTTCAAAAACTTGAAAATAACTTTTGCTGTTTCTAATTTGTTTGCATACGTTTTCAAAATTACAATCAAATTGCCATAAAAAATCAGGACAATTTTGACGATTTATCATTGATAAACTAACAAAAAAAATGCTAAAACAACAATTTTCATTTTTTAGATTTACTTTTGTCTTGCAATATCATATACTATAAGAAAAAAGCATTGGGAGACGCTATTATGGCAAAAAGAAAAAGTAGAAAGAAAAACAAATTGACAAGTATGATTGCAATCTCTTTGGTCGCAGTTTGCTTGGTTCTAGGTTTTGTGTTTATGATTGGAGAAGCATTTGTTTCACCTGACGCAAACAAAATTGAAAGTTTTTATGCAAACAACGAAAAAGTTGATGCAACCGATTTAGATGTAACATCAAAACCTGCTGCAACAGCAGTTTTGTCTAAGTACAAATACTTTAATACCGACATCATAAAGAAAATTACATCTTGCGCTTCAATATCAACTTCTGATAAAAATGACAACCAATTTATTGGAACTGTTATTTATGTTGATAAAATGGGAACAGCAATGGACATTATGAAAGCAATCAAAGCAGAAGTCGGAGCACAAGGCAAAGCAGTTCGTGTTCGTGGAAAAGCAATTTATGTTGGTGACAAAGAATGTTTGACACTCTACAACAACGTCATTTTCTAAACTAGAATTTATCATTCAAGCGTTCGCTTTTGCGAACGCTTTTTTGTTGTCTTATTTTAAGCAAAGTGCTATAATATACAAAATCTAATTTGGAGACATAATATGAAAGCTATTGTTTCAGTCATAGGAAAAGACAAAAAGGGTATCATTGCACATGTTGCAATGGCTCTTTATGAAATGAACATCAACATTGAAGACATCACACAAACAATCATGCAAAATCAATATTTTACAATGATTATGATGGTGTCACTTGAAGAAAACAGCAACATTGATTCAATCAATCAACGCTTGCAAGGTTTGGCAACTGACCTTGGAGTTGACATTCGCATTCAACACGAAGACATTTTCAATTCAATGCATCGCATTTGATTGCATACAATTATATCAAGAGGATTTTATGCTAAACTCAACAGAAATTTTGCAAACAATCGAAATGATCAAGCATCAACACCTTGACATTCGCACCATAACAATGCACTTGTCTTTGTTTGACTGCATTTCAGAAAGTCGTGAAAAGACTGCTTTGAATGTCTACAACAAATTGATTTCTCGTGCTTCAAAACTGAAACAAACAGCCGACTTTATTCAAGAAAAATATGGAATTCCAATTGTAAACAAAAGGCTTTCAGTCACACCAATCAGTTTGATTGGCGCTGCAAGTGGTGGCTATTTGGACATCGCTCTTGCAATGGACAAGGCAGCCAAAGAATGTTCAATCGACTTCATCGGTGGCTATTCTGCTTTGCTACAAAAAGGAATGGCTCCTTTTGAAAGAGATTTTTTGATGACAATTCCAGAAGTTTTGGCAAGAACTGAAAGAGTTTGTTCTTCTGTCAATGTTGGAAGTTCCAAATCAGGAATCAACATGGACGCCGTGGCTATTCTTGGTGACATCGTTTTGAAAACTGCTGAACTCACAAAAGACAATGACAGCATTGGTTGTGCAAAACTTGTTGTTTTTGCAAATGCAGTTGATGACAACCCATTTATGGCAGGTTCTTTCAATGGCATTGGTGAAGGCGACGCAATCATCAATGTTGGAATCAGTGGACCTGGCGTTGTCAAAACAGCAATCGAACAAGTCAGAGGAAAAGATTGTGCAGTTCTTTCAGAAACAATCAAACAAACAACTTTCAAAATCACAAGAATTGGCGAATTGGTTGGCAGAGAAGCAGCAAAAATGCTTGATGCTACTTTTGGCATTGTTGACCTAAGCCTTGCACCAACTCCAAATCGTGGAGATAGCGTTGCAGAAGTTTTGGAAGAAATGGGGCTTTCTTCGGTTGGAACACATGGAACAACAGCATGCCTTGCAATGCTGAATGATGCAGTCAAAAAAGGTGGAGTCATGGCAAGTTCCTATGTCGGTGGACTTTCAGGAGCATTCATTCCTGTCAGCGAAGACCTCGGCATGATTGATGCTGTTGAACGTGGCACACTTTCTCTCAACAAACTTGAAGCAATGACTTGTGTTTGCTCTGTTGGACTTGACATGATTGCACTTCCTGGAAACACAACTGCATCAACAATTTCTGCAATCATTGCTGATGAGTCTGCAATTGGCGTCATAAACAACAAAACAACGGCTGTCAGAGTCATTCCTGTTTACGGAAAGAATGAAGGCTATGTCGAATTTGGAGGGCTTTTGGGACATGCTCCAATCATGCCAACAACCCCCGGTGATGCAAGCGCTTTCATCAATCGTGGTGGAAGAATTCCTGCACCAATTCACAGTTTCAAAAACTAAACTTGCAAATCATAATACAAGATGTATCAAAAACTAAATTTGCAAATCATAATAAACATAGTTTCAAAACCATTTGCAAATTTGAAAACATATTGAAAAAATTTTCACAAACAAATTTTGAAACGAAAGAACCATTGAAACCTAATTTGCGTAATTGATGTTGCGAAATTTAATTCAAAATTATAAAATCAAAAAGAACAAAAATATTTGTTCTTTTTTTTGTTCTCATTTTTCCTATTTGACATAATTTTTGTTGCCTTTGCTAGGTCTTTGCCTTGCTTTGGTCTTTGCCTTTGCTTTGGTTTCTTGCCCTTGCCTAAAAATCATATTGCAAGATTATTGCTTTGAAAAAACAAAAAGAAGTTTAGGTTTTCTAAACTTCTTTTTGGTGGCGAACGATAAGGGATTCACTCCGTTTGACTTTTGCTTTTTATCTCGCACTTTTTTGTGCCTGCGATTACTCGGCAATTTTTCCACGACACAGCAGACGGTTGTCTGCACTTTCATGCCGGCTCCTAAAAACAGTTCACTGAACTGTTTTCTTTACGGAGCGTTCGAATCCCTTTATTTTTTTGTTTTACTGTAAAACAAAAAGAAGTTTAGGTTTTCTAAACTTCTTTTTGGTGGCGAACGATAAGG
>CAYPVP010000081.1:0-4526 GCA_964414205.1 uncultured Bacteroidaceae bacterium
ACACGGCAACAGATCCAACGTCTACTACGATACTAAAATTTATTTTTTATTTTTAAAATAATTTGTTTTTTTATTTTTGGTTTACAAACTACCAAAAAAACCATTATATTCTGCAAATTTTGCAAAAAAACCTGCTCTTATTTTATTTTTAATAAAAATTAGACGAAATTTGCAAAAAACTGCGATTTATATGTTGAAAAGAATTTTTAGATAGGGTATAATGATGGCATTCTAAAATTAACTCATAGAAGGAGATATGATATGAGAAAAGCTTTTATTTGCCCTTCAAAATATGTGCAAGGCGAAAATGAACTCTACAATCTTGGCTATTTTGTCGGACTTTTTGGCAAATCGGCATTGTTGATTGCTCACCCAGATGACGTCAACCGTGTAAAAACACAACTTGATGCAACACAAGAAAAATATGGTGTCAAGTTCGTCACATGTGACTTCAAAGGTGAATGTTCAAGACAAGAAGTCGCTTCACTTCAAAAAGTGGCAAAAGACAATCAATGTGATTGCATCATTGGTCTTGGTGGCGGAAAAGCAATCGACACAGCAAAATGCGTCAATGCTGCAAAATCAAGACTTATCATCGTTCCAACAATTGCTGCAACCGATGCTCCAACATCACACTCAGCAGTTCTTTACACACCAGAAGGTGCTTTCGATGATTATGCTTATTTCACAAGCCCTGATGTTGTCTTGATTGACACTGCAATCATTGCAAAAGCCCCAACTCGTTTCCTCGTTTCAGGAATGGGCGATGCTCTTTCAACCTATTTTGAAGCAAGAGCAAATCAAGAATCATTTGCAAACATCAACGCTGGACTTCCATGTGGTGCAAGAGAAGGAAAATGTGCTCCTGCAAAACCAACAAAGGCAGCATTTGAACTCGCTACACTTTGCTATGAAACTCTTCTTGCTGATGGCTACAAAGCAAAACTTGCTTGCGACGGAAACATGGTCACTCCTGCTCTCGAAAACATCATTGAAGCAAACATTCTTCTTTCAGGACTTGGTTTTGAAAGTGGTGGTCTTGCTGCTGCTCACGCAATTCACGATGGTTTGACAGTTTTGGAAGAAACACACAAATTCTTCCATGGTGAAAAAGTTGCTTTTGGAACACTTTGCCAACTCGTTTTGGAAAATGCTCCACAAGAAGAAATTGATGAACTTCTCGATTTCTGTTGCACTGTTGGTCTTCCAATTTGCTTTGCTGACCTCGGAATCAAAGACATCGGCGATAGAATCGGCGAAGTTGCTGCAAAGGCTTGCATCGCAGAAGAAAGCATTCACTCAATGCCATTCCCTATCACAGAAGAAGCAGTTGCTGCTGCAATTCTCACAGCTGACAAACTCGGCTCAGATTTCAAAAATTGCTGCTGCTAATTTCTAGGAGGACTTTGCTACAATGAAAAAAATTATGAACACACCAGAAACTTTCGTCTATGACATGTGCCACGGAATTGCCAAGGCTCATCCTGAACTTGAATTTGTCGAAAGATTCAAAATCGTCAAGAAGAAAGAAATCAATCCAAACAAAGTCAGTCTTATTTCAGGAGGAGGTTCTGGTCATGAACCTGCTCACGCAGGATTTGTTGGAAAAGGAATGCTTGATTGTGCTGTTTGTGGAGATGTTTTTGCTTCACCATCACAAGTTCAAGTTTACAATGCAATCAAAGAATGCGCGACAGACAAAGGTGTTCTTCTCATCATCAAAAACTATTCAGGCGACTGCATGAACTTCAATGGTGCAGCAACTGATGCAAAAGATGATGACGGAATCAAAGTTGATGCAGTCTATGTCAATGATGACATTGCAGTCAAAGACAGTCTCTACACTGTCGGTCGCCGTGGCGTTGCTGGAACTGTTTTTGTTCACAAATGCGCTGGTGCTGCTGCTGAAATGGGAAAAGACCTTGCTGGCGTAAAGGCAGTTGCTCAAAAAGCAATTGACAATGTTCGTTCATTTGGTTTTGCTTTCTCATCATGCACACCTCCTGCAAAAGGAACTCCAATTTTTGAAATCGCTGATGATGAAATGGAATTCGGTGTTGGCATTCACGGTGAACCAGGAAGAAAAACTGAAAAAGTTCAAACTGCTGATGTTCTTGCAGAAAGAATTGTTGCAGACATTGTTGAAGAACTTGGTGTCAAAAGAGGCGACAAAATCGCACTTCTCATCAATGGATTTGGTGCAACTCCACTCATGGAACTCTATCTTTTCAACAATTCAGTTTCAAATGAACTCGAAAAGGCTGGAATTTCAATTCACAAGACACTTGTTGGAAACTATATGACTTCAATCGACATGGCTGGTGCTTCTGTCACAATCATGAAACTTGATGATGAACTTGAAAAAATGGTTGACTACCCTGTTTCAACTCCTGCTCTCACATGGGGCACTGCAATGAGCGACCAAGCAGAAGCCGCTGTCGAAGCAATGAATGCAATCGCAAAGGCTTTGAACATCACTCCATCAACATCTGCTCCACAACCTGAACACAAATGTTGCAAAAAAGCAGAAAAAGAAGAAGTTGCTGTTACATACGAAGTCAAAGGAACTGCAAAAGTTGCTGAAACAATCAACACTCCTGCTCTCGTTCAAATCGTTGACAAAATGGCTGACATCATCATTGAAAATGAAGTTCCATTCTGCGACGCTGACCAAATGGGAGACGGAGATTTCGGAATGAGCATTGCAAAAGGTTTCAAACAACTCAAAGTTGATTGGGCTACACGCAAAAAAGGCGACATTGGTGAATTCCTTGTCAGTTGCTCAGAAATCATCAAAGAATACTGTGGTGGTGCATCTGGTCCAATTTGGGGTTCTGCATTCAAATATGCTGGAAAATCAGTTTTGGGTCTTGAAGAAGCAACTCTTGCTGACATCGCAACAATTTTCCAAGAAGCAAACAGAGGCGTTTTTGAAACTGGTCAAAAAAGTTTCGGAAAAGGTGCTGTTGTTGGCGACAAAACATTGGTTGATGCTTTGAAACCATGTGCTGATGCTTTGGCTGAATATGCAAAAGCAGGAAAGAAACTTGTTGAAGGTCTTGAAGCAGGTGCAAAAGCAGCAGTTGCAGGCGCAGAAGCAACAAAAACTGTTGTTGCAACTCTTGGACGAGCAGGAACAGTTGGTGAAAAATCAATTGGCTATCCTGATGCTGGTGCCTATGGTCTTGGAGTCATCTTCACTGGCCTTGCAGAATTCATCAAGAATTTCAAATAAATCAAAGACTTTAATATTTCAAACAATTTGATTTATTTACAATCAAAAAGGACTGTCAAATGACAGTCCTTTTTTTAGCATTGCCATTGTTTTAGCACTGCTTTTTCACCATTGTCTTTTCATCATTTCCTTTTTCAGCATCACATATTTTAGCATTTTCTAAGATTTGTTTCTGTTTCACCATTGTTTATTTTATCATTGTTTATTTTATCATTTTTTTTTGCCCCATTTGCACCCTTGGCATAGTTTGCTAGTCACTTATATCAAAATAAAAAATAATACTATTTATTGTTTATAAAGTAATACGATTTATTGTTTATAAGCAATACTATTTACTGTTTATAGAATAAAAAAAGAACGATGCAATTATCATCGTTCTTTTTCTTTTGGTGCGGTCACCGGGACTTGAACCCGGATGTCGTAGACACACGCCCCTCAAACGTGCGCGTCTGCCAATTCCGCCATGACCGCATATCTCTTAACAACAGTACCTATTATATTTATTAAGTCGTTTGTTGTCAAATGTTTTTAGCACTTTTTTACAACTTTTTTCGCCATTTTATTTGATTTTGATAAGTATTCATTTCTGGTTTGAAGGATAGTGTTTCTCTCTTCTACAGCATTTTTCTCATAAAGCTGCTTCTGTAATTTATTTTTAAACTTAATGTAAAGAATAAGACCTATAAATAATAAAATTAATGAAGCTACTACTATAGCAAATGTTAATCTTTGATTTTTTATGGTTTCTTGTTCTTTCTCTTTTTTAACCTTCTGGTAATTATACCGTTTTTCTGCTTGAACCACATTAAATTTTTCTATATCTTTAACTTCTAGCTCTGCTAGACGCTGACTTTCTATTTGATTCTCTAGAGCTAGTTTGTAGTGGCTTATGAAAATTGTAGTGGAGCTAAAAACTTAGAGGAGTTAGTTGATGAGACTATTGATCCTATTGAAGCCTTAGGAAAAAAATATTTAAATATTCCATGTTCTATTATGAGTCCTAATACTGGAAGAAATGAAATGATAGAAAGACTTGTAGATGAATATAAAGTTGATGGAGTAATTGAAATTGTTCTTCAGTCTTGTCATACTTATGCTGTTGAAACTCATAGTGTAAGAAGATTTTTAAATGAAAGAGCTATACCATTTATGTCCCTTGAAACAGATTATTCTCAAAGTGATAATGGACAAGTAAAAACAAGATTAGAAGCATTTATAGAAATGCTTTAGTCAGGAGGAAAAATGCGGTAGAATTAGCTAAAGTTGCTGTAAGACTGCTTTATCCTTATAA
>CAYPVP010000082.1:0-4511 GCA_964414205.1 uncultured Bacteroidaceae bacterium
AAAATTTAATTATAATAAATTCTAATGTTTCAAACAAAATTTTGCGATTTTGTTTTACGATTGGAAGAAAGCAAAGGAGAAAACATGAAAAAATCTAAAATTAGTTTTGTCACATTTTTTCTTCTAAACTTTGCAATTCTATTTTCAATCATTATCCTGCAATTTTCCAATTCAAATTTGCCTGTTTCACATGCAAGTGATGAAAATTCAAATTTTGATATTGAATTTTCTGATGATTTTGCCTATCAACAATTTTCAAACAATTCAAAATTTCTGACCAACGCAAACTACTTTGTGATTTGGGACAAAACCAACACTTCTTTGCTCATCAAATCTTCAAACAAAACATCAAAACTCAAAATTGAAGTTTATGATGACATTTGCATTGTAAATTCAGTGTTGTTTGCAAAATCAGGTTCTGAACTTTGGAAACTAAATCTTGAAACCGATTCAACATTTTCAAAAACTGCACTTGATGTTTCTTCTTCAACAATACATTCAAGTGGAAATTGCTTGTATGCAATTTATGGCGCAAAAATTTCAGTTTACAATGCTGACTTGCAACTTCAATCAGAAACAAACGACTTGAATTTGTCAAACACCACCATTTCATTTTGCAACGAAAAAATTTTTTCAATCACATTTCAAAATTCATCAGGTATTCCAAAATTTGTTTTGAATTGTTTTGATTCATCAAAAAATTTTGAGAAGCAAGAAATTTTGAGTTTCACAGAATTTCACACACATTTGGCTGTTGGTGAAAAAATTTATATTTTCGACTCAAATTCAAATAAAAACACAACTTCAATAAAAATTTTCGACATTGTAGGCAATGAATTTTCAAACCTAAATCTAGATTTTTCAGTTTCAGAAGTCAACGCATTCAACAATGAACTTTTTGTTTTCAACAATGAAAAAACTCAAATTGTCAAATTTGAAACAACTCAAAATAGCATTGAAAAAAAGCATACAATTTCTCAAAGTGGACAAGATGATTTTCATTTTTCAAACCCAAAAGACACACTGCAAACAAGCAATTCAACAATCATTGCAGACACAGACAACAACAGAATCGAATTGATTTCAAATCAAAACAAGCAATACTACGAAATTGAAAGTCCAAATTCACTAGCAAGTTCAAGCAACAATGTTTTTGTTGCGTCCAAAAACAAAATTATGAAATTTGAAAATCAATCTTTTGAAGAATTTGCAAGCATTGAACAAACTGAAACAATTTTGTCTATCGATGCAAATTCAAACATGTTTGCATTGACAGAAAATGCTTTGTTCAAATATGATTCAAATTCAAAATCTTTGGTCAAATTTTCAGATACACCACATGCAATTCAACTTGCAGTTTCAAAAAGTGGAACAAACATTTATGTTTTGACAAAAAACTTTTTGCTTGTCTTTGATGATGAGGGCAATTTGATTGAAAACTTAAAATTTCAGTTTGAAGAAAATCAATTCACGGCAATAGAAATTGACTTCATTGGCAATGTATATTTGTCAAACAAAAATGGCAAAATTGCAAAATATAAAAGGAATTTCAACAATTTTCAATTTGAAAAAGAGATTCAACTTTCATCAAACATCTATCAACTTGGCACAATCAATTCAATTGAAATTTTGAATGAAAACACAATGCGCTTTACTTCTTCAAATTCATTTGTTGCAAAAACCACATCATTATCTTTTGAAACTGAACAAAATTTTGTTTCAGGAATAAAACCTGATTTGTCCATTGCAAAATCAAAACCAGCAAAAATTTTGGAAAACACAACTTTTGTTTATGACCTCAAAAACTATGATTCTTCATTGAAAATCAACAAAAATGAAATTGTAATGATTTTTGAAAACGCAAGTCCTGACTCAAATTTTGTATATGCAATTTTTGGTAACCATTTGGGTTTCATCAGTTCAACAGCCTTTTCATTTGTTGAAGAAAACACCCCAAAAGAGAAACTAGTTGAAATTTTGCATGACAACACAAAACTATATTCCTACCCTCTTGCAACAAGCACAACGCCACACATAATATTGAAAAAAGGAACAATCATCGAACTTGTCAGTGATGTTGGAAATTTTGCAAGCCCTACAAAGTGGCTTAAAGCCAAAATAAATCAAAGTTATGTTTATTTGCTCTGCACCGATGTAACCAGCATAAACAATGCAAGCATGATTGAAGGAAAAACAGTTTATGGAAAAGCAAAAGCATCAAAAATTGGAGAGAAAATAAACATTTTTGCATTGCCATCAACTGAAACAACAGTATTGACATCAATTGCTGATGGCACCGAAATAATCATTTTGGATGACACCACTTATGATGGTTTTGTCAAAATAAAATGTGGAGAAATCACAGGCTTTGTTTTGAGCGAACATGTCACCAAAAATGCTTTGACAACTGCTCAAATCATCGCTATTGCAGTTTTTTCATCAGTTGCAGGAATTTCAATAATCATTTTTGTTCTACTTGGAATGTATAGAAAGAAAATTCAAAACAATTTTTAATTTTAGATTTAAAATTTATATTTTGTTTTATTATCATAATATGACAGAAAAACTATTTCTAATTTTAGTATCTTCAATCAAAATTATTCAACTTGAATTTTGATTGAACACCTTAAATTTGGATAAAAAAAAGAATATGATAACTCATATTCTTTTTAATTTTTTTGTTAATCGTAACTTTCAATTTAACATTTCAAAATTTAGTTTAATCATTCAATACAAAATTTGTCAACCGTGATTCTCAATTTTGCTATTTCAAAATTTTGTTATTAGCAACATTCAAAATTTGTCAATTATTTGTTATATTTTAAAATTTGAATAGTTGTTTTAAATTTTTTTGCATTTCAAAATTCATTTAAATTTGTATGAATTTTTTATCACCAATTTTGCTGTTGATTGATTTTATTCAGCAATTTCTTCAACAAAAACAACTTTGCTCATTTTTTGTTCTTCAAGAGGTCTATCGCCTGGATTTGTCCAAACCTCTGCAATTTTGTCGACGGTGTCCATTCCATCAACAACCCAGCCAAACGCAGCATATTGTCTGTCCAAAAATCTTGCATCTGCATGGCAAATGAAAAATTGTGAAGATGCCGAATTAGGGTCTTGACTTCTTGCCATTGAAATGACTCCTCTTTCATGACTCAAATCATTTTTGATGCCATTCATAGAAAACTCTCCAACAATGTTTTCATCACTGCCACCACATCCCGTTCCAGTTGGATCGCCACCTTGAATCATAAATCCTTTGATTACACGATGAAAAATGAGTCCATCATAAAAGTGCTTTGAAACAAGATTTTTAAAGTTTTTTACAGTTTTTGGCGCTGATTTTTCATCAAGTTGAACAATTATGCAATCTCCATTTTTCATTTCGATTTTTACATAATTTGTTGCATTTTCGCATTCTTTAAAATTCATAGTTTATCTCCTAAATTTTTTATTATAGTTTATAATTTTCAATTCAAAAAGTCAACACCAAAACTTAACTTATTGCTTGCAAAATCAACATCATAAGAGGAATTGTTCCAACGCACCCAACTGTTCCCAAAAGCACCAAATTCGCTGCCGATTCTTGCCCTTCTCCAAGCATTTCAGCAAACATCAAAACAATGCTTGCCACAGGAGTTGATGCCAAAATAAACATCGTTTGTCTTGCATACAAATCAATTGGAATGAACCAAACAATCGCAAGTGCAAAAAGAGGCATAAAAATTTGTTTTACAAAAACAATAAAATATTGAAACGGAGAGCATAAAAGCCCTTTCATGCTCACTGTTGCAAGACGCATTCCAACAATCAACATGCAAAGTGGAGTTGTCATCTTTGCCAAAATTGTAATCATTGAATCAATCTCCAACGGCAATTTTGTTCCTGTCAAAAACAATGGGAGTCCAATCAAAAAGCCAATCATTGATGGATTAAGAATTGCTTTTTTGAGGCTTACAAACTTTTTGTTTTGAGTTATGATTGCTGATGCCAGTGTCCAACCAATCAAATTCATTCCAAGCAAAAATGCAACAGAAAGAAAAACTGCCTCAGGTTGGTTTGGCATTACGGCTTGCAAAATTGGAACGCCCAAAAATCCACAATTTCCAAATGCTGTTGCTACTGTTGAAACTCTATATTTTGCGTCTTCTTTTCCTTTCTTTTTGAAAACAAAATAAAATGTTCCCAAAATCAAAACTTGAACAAGCATTGCAAGTGCAAAGAAAATCCAAAATGTTTGAAACAAATGAGAAGAATAGTCGGCAATATTCATCGAATAAATTGTCAACGCTGGCTGACAAACATACATAAGAACAGTTGCAAACGCCGAAATGCTTTCACTTTTTATCATTTTTGTCTTTACAGTCAAAAATCCAGGGACAGCATAAGCAAGCATAATTGAAACTTGTATCAATGTAATCAAGGCAATAGACATTTTTATCTCCACAATTTTTTTTCAAATTCAAAGTTTAAACCTTTTTTTAGAATAAAACAATCAAAACAAAGCC
>CAYPVP010000083.1:0-4491 GCA_964414205.1 uncultured Bacteroidaceae bacterium
ACTAAATTAAAAGTAAAAAAGCCAATCAAATTGGCTTTTTTTTGTTGATTTTTAGTTAAGATTTGATGCAACATGCAATGATTTGCAATTTGAAATTATTCTTCCTTTTTGTTAGAATTGCACAAAATTGAGTTTGTTTGCTCTCTCGTTGGAGAATTTTTTTTATTCATATAGTTGCGTGCTTTGCTTTTGTGATTATTCTTTCATATTCTAGTTTGCGTTGCTTTGGAAAAAAAGTTATTGTTTCAAATAATAGTTTGCGTTGTTTTGAAGTTCATTTTTCATTCGTGTTTTCTTCATTTTTTGAAAAATCAAATACTTTTGAAAAATCACAATTTGGATTGATATAGCGACCCTTTCCAACTGTCATCTTTCCGTATTCAATGGCATGAACAGGGCAACGGTGAACACAAGCAAGACATTTTATGCAGTTGTTGTAGCACCACATAGGCTTGTTGCTGACAATTCTTATGTTTTCATTTGGACAAACATCTTCACATAGTCCACAGTTTATACATTCATCAGTTGCATGAAACTTTTTTGTTCTTTTTGAAAATGAAACAAAATAGGAATGAATTGAATGGAACAATGATGAAGGAAGTTTTCCTGATTTTTCAAGCATAAAAATGTTGGTTTTTGTTTGAATTTCTCGTGTGATTTCTTCAATTTGTTTTTCGGCAGAATCCAAAATTTTCTTTTGTGTTTCTTCATTTGGACATGGAAAAAACATTATACAGTTGTCAGGAAACTGAATTGAATAGGCACTTTTTAGCACAATGTTTTTTTTGTTCAATATTTTTTTGAGAGAACTGTTTGTATGACCTTGTTCACCACCACAAGTATAAATTGCAAACACATAGGTGTTTTGTGAAAGATTGTGAAAAGTCGCTCGTTTGAGAAACTCATATACAATTGATGGGACATCCCAATAGTAAACAGGCATGACAAAACCCAAAAAGTCTTGTCCTTTCAAATCAAAATCATAGTTGTTTGATTTTACACAATTTCCGATGGAAACAGTTTTGTCTGAAATCGAATTGGCAATTTTGTCAGCTGTGAATTTTGAATTTCCCGTGGCAGAAAAATAAAAAATCATGAATGCTCCTTTAATCTCATCTTAAAAAAATAATACCATAGTTAAAAAACTAATGCAATAGTAAACTTTTTGCATTCAACTGCATATTATTTTGTGGGTAGGTGTTTATGAAAAGAAAAATTGCAGTTTTGCTTCTTGCAGTGGTATTGTCAATTTCATCTTTTATGTTTGTTGCTTGTGACAAAGAAATTGTGACATGTGGAACAGTTGTAGAAAAAAATTTTGAAGTTCCTATCTTTGGTCGAATTGGAAAATTGGACATCAGAGATTTGCGTCCTGGTGCGACCAAATACAACATTATTGTTGCATGTGGAAACAAAACTGGCAAATTTTTCATTTCTTTGGAAGAATATAATTCAATCAAACTTGGTGATTCGTTTTACTATGACCCGAGCAGACATTTTGCTGTCTAAATGCTTACAAACTTTGAAATCTGTCTATTGAACATTTGAATTTGTTGTGATAAAATTGGTTTTATGGGAAGTATTAGAAGGTGAAATATGGGAACTAATTTTGGAGCATATACTGGTAAAGTCGTCAAAATTGATTTGACTTCACAAAGTGTAAGTGACTATCCTTTTTCGGATGAAGAAAGAGAATTGTTTTTGGGTGGCAAAATTATGGCATCCAAAATTTTTTATGACAATCTCAAAGAAAATCTCGACCCTTTTTCTCCTGACAATATGCTGATAATTACAACAGGTCCTCTCAATGCAATGGGCGCACCATGTTCGTCAAGATTCAATTGTTCCACACTTTCGCCATTGACTGGATTTTATACGTCTTCAAATAGTGGAGGAAATTTTGGGCTGTCTTTGAAAAGGGCTGGATATGACGCAATTATAATTATTGGGAAAGCCGAAAACAAAACACTTCTTTCAATCACTGAAAAAGAAATCAAATTTGAAAATGCAGAACATCTGTGGGGACTCAAAACAGCAGATGCACAAGAGCAAATCAAAGGCAAAGGTGGAAAACTTGTCATTGGACCTGCTGGCGAAAATTTGGTGAAATATGCTTGCTTGGTGAGTGGAGAGCGTGCAAATGGTAGAGGAGGAGTTGGGGCTGTTTTTGGCTCTAAAAACCTGAAAGGAATTTATGCAGAAGGCTTTTCCACACCCGAAGCACACAACAAAGAAAAAACAAAAAAAGTCATCTATGAATGGACCAAACGATTGAAAAAACATCCGACAACTGGTCAAACTCTTCCACTTTTTGGCACGGCATCATTGGTTGCTCCAATGCACGCAAAAAATTTGCTTGCCACCAAAAATTATACCTATGGAAAATATGAACATTTCGAGGATATTTCTGGCGAGACATTGAGAGAAAACTTTTTGGTCAAAAAGAAAGGTTGCACAACTTGTCCGATTCAATGTGGACGAGTTGTCAAAGTCGATGGCAAAAATGTCAAAGGTCCAGAAGTTGAAACTGTGGGGCTTTTTGGAGCAAACATTTTGAACCACGACATGCAAAAAATTCTTGATTGGAACAATTTGCTTGATGAACTTGGAATGGACACAATTTCTTGTGGAAACACCATCGCATTTGCAATGGAACTGAAAGAAAAAGGAATAAAAGATTTTGGTGTTGAATTTGGAAACAATGAAAACATTTCTCAAATGATTGAAAACATTGCATATCGCAAAGGCTTTGGTGATGAACTTGCAGAAGGTTCAAAAAGACTTTCAGAAAAATATGGTGGAAAAGAATTTGCAATGAACGCCAAAGGAATGGAACTTGCTGCCTATGAACCAAGAGGAGCAGTTGGACAAGGGCTTGGATATGCTGTTTCCAACAGAGGTGGTTGCCACTTGAACGGAGGCTATCTAGTCGTCATGGAAGGGCTTGGCTTGTCCATAAATCCATACACTACAAAAGCAAAAGGTGCTTTGACGGCAATGTTTCAGGACCTGATGGAGGCTTGCTCGGCAGGTGGAAATTGTTTGTTTACGACCTACGCATTTTTTCCAATGCCACTGATAAATCATCCAAACAGTTGGTATACTAGATTTGTAAACAGAGCAATCACATGGTTTGGACCTGCAATCAATTTTTTGTTGAAACACCCCGAAATGGTTTTCATTCACATGCCATTCAACATGTTGCCACATACAAAAGCAATTCAAGAAGCAACGGGCATGAAAATGAGTTTTGGAAAATATATCCGAATTGGTGAAAGAGGATATAATTTGGAAAGAATGATTGATGTGAAACTTGGAGTTTCTTCAAAAGATGATTCTTTGCCTGACCGATTGACAGAAGAACTGCAAATTGCAAACAACGACAAGTCGAAAGTTCCACTTGAAAAGTTGAAAAAAGACTACTATAAAACTCGTGGCTGGGATGAAAATGGAATTCCAACAACAAAACTTTTGAAGAAATTGAAAATTGCAGAGGACAAATGGTAAAAGTAAAATTTTTTGGAGCGTCAAGACATATTTTTGGCAGAAGTGAAGTGACTGTTGAAGCAACAACTGTCAGAGGGTTGCTGAAAACACTTTCTGTTGTTTGTTCTTGTGAGCAAAAAGAATTGAAGCGATATTTGATTTTTGTCAATGATGTCAACATTGTCAATTTGAAAATGTGGCGAACAAAACTCGAAGATGGAGATGTTGTTATGTTTCTATCTCCTGCATCAGGAGGCTGAAATGTTTGAAGATGAACTGAAAGAAAAATGCGCAGTTATTGTTGGATGTGGTGGGCTTGGTGGCTTTGTCATTGATGAAATTTCTCGTGCTGGAATTGGAAAAATTGTTTTGATTGATGGCGACAAATTTGATGAATCAAACATGAATCGTCAACTACTAGCAAATTATGAAACAATAGGAAAGAAAAAAGCCAAAGTCTATGCCGAATGGTTGAAAAATCAAAGCAAAGTGAAAGTTGTTTGCATTGATGAATTTTTGTCCATGGGAAATGCAAATGCTCTTGATGAGGCTGACATAGTTTTGGATTGTGTTGACAGCATAAGCACAAAATTGTTTTTGTCGTCAGAATGTAAAAAAAGAAACAAAGTTTTGATTCACGCTGCTGTTGATGGTGAAGAAGGGCAAGTTATGGTTTGCTTTCCTGATGAAAACAATTTTGAGAGATTGTATGCAAATGCAGTTGAACCACAGCATGTAACGGTGAGTTATGCAGTGGCAACAATAGCATCAATTCAAACATCATTTGCAATCAAAACATTGATTGGAAAAGCCGACAAATTGAGAAACAAAATGGTTGTCATTGACTTGGAAAGTTTTGTGGCACGAATTTTGGAAATTTAATTTATGTTATTTTTTCGGATTGAATTTTGAAATGATGATTTTATCTTTTTTTGGAATTGGAGAAATCGGTTTCAACATTTTTGGTTGGTTCAAATCATAAAAATTTGAAAAGGGAGTGATTAT
>CAYPVP010000084.1:0-4403 GCA_964414205.1 uncultured Bacteroidaceae bacterium
ATATAACATAATATTTTAATATTTTGTGAAAATTTTTCATTTTTTTGGCAAAAATATCAAGAATTGACATCAAAATGTTTGCCAAATTTTTTTCTCTATACTATAATTCAAACATTGCCACACCTTTGTGGAGTTTTGCTTAGTTGCCAAATTGGTTTCGCAAAACATTGAAGCATTGGGAGGACAGAAAAACTAGGAGGACCATAAAATGGCCGTTACATCAATGAAAGCCCTGCTTGAAGCAGGCGTACACTTCGGACACCAAACAAAACGTTGGAATCCAAAAATGAGCAAATATATCTATGCAGCAAGAAATGACATTCACATCATCGACTTGCAAATTTCAGTGGATATGGTTGAAAATGCTTACCAATTTGTCAAATCAGTTGCTGAACAAGGCAAATCAATCTTGTTTGTTGGAACAAAAAAACAAGCACAAGACGCAATCAAAGAAGAAGCAGAACGCTGTGGACAATTCTTTATGAATGAAAGATGGTTGGGTGGAACACTCACAAACTTCAAAGTCATTCGTTCAAGAATTGACCGTTTGAACAAAATCAACCAAATGGAACTCATTGGCGAATTCGAACTTTTGCCAAAGAAAGAAGTCCTTGGACTCAAAGCAGAAAGAGACCTTCTTGAAAAGAACCTTGGTGGAATCAAAAACATGAGAAACCTTCCAGGTGCAATGTTTGTTGTTGACCTCAACAAAGAAGAACTTGCAATCAAGGAAGCAAAAATTCTTGGAATTCCTGTTGTCGCTGTTGTTGACACAAACTGCAATCCTGACCTTGTTGACTATGTCATTCCTGGAAACGATGATGCAATTCGTGCAATCAAATTGTTTGCATCATTGATGGCAGATGCAGTCATTGAAGCAAATCAAGGTGAAACACATGCTACTGTTGAACAACCAACTGAAACAGTTGAAGAAGTCACAGAAGAAGTTGAAAAAACTTTGACAAAAGAAAATGCTCTTGCAAAAGCAATTGCAGAAAAAGAAGCAGCAGACGCTGAATAATGAAAAATTGATGAGGGTTTCAAATTGAGACCCTCATGTTTAGTGCAAAAAAATTGCACATTATATCAAAAAAGGAGTTACTATGAGCTTTACAGCAAAAGATGTTATGACACTCAGAGAACGCACAGGCGTTGGAATGATGGACTGCAAAAAAGCATTGACCGAAACAGATGGAGACATGGAAAAAGCAATCGATTTGCTTCGTGAAAAGGGAATGGCAACTGCTGCAAAAAAAGCAGGCAGAGTTGCATCAGAAGGAATTGTTTTTTCACATGTAAATGAAAATAAAGGAGTTTTGCTTGAAGTCAACTGTGAATCAGACTTTGTCGCAAGAGGAGAAGCATTTGTTGAATTTGCAAAACAAGTTGCAGAATATATTTTGGCAAACAGCACTCAAACTCTTGAAGAAGTTGTTGAAGCAATGACACCAGTTGTCAACGAAGCAACAATGAGAATTGGAGAAAAACTTTCAATTCGCCGTTTCACAATTTTTGATGCAAACAATTCAAAAATTGACAGTTACATTCACATGGGTGGAAAAATTGGTGTTTTGGTTGAAACATCTGAAAATGCTTCCGATGAATTGATTCACGACATTGCTTTGCAAATTGCTGCAGCAAAACCAAGTTATATTTGTTCAGATGAAGTTCCAGGTGCTGAAATTGAAAAAGAAAAAGAAATTTTGAAAGCACAAGCATTGAATGAAGAACATCCAAAGCCAATGAACATCATTGAAAAAATGATTGAAGGAAGAATTTCAAAATATTATAAAGAAGTTTGCTTGATTGAACAAGTTTTTGTCAAAAACAGCGACCTTACAATTAAACAATATTTGAAATCAAATGACGATGCCAAAATCATCAGATTTGTCCGTTATGAAATGGGTGAAGGTCTTCAAAAGAAAGAAGACAACTTCGCACAAGAAATCATGGATCAAGTCAATTCATTGAAAAAATAATGTTTGGGGAATGAAGTGATTTTTTATTTCATTCCCTTTTTTTAACCGAGTCACATGGCGCGGTTTTAATTTGCACAAATATTGAAAATCAATTTGCAATTTATGGAGTTTGTATGACAAAGTATAAAAGAGTAATCATCAAGTTGTCAGGAGAAGCACTTGCAACCGACCAAGGTTTTGGGATTGACAACAACAAAGTTAAAATCGTTGCAGAACAAATCAAAGAAGTCACTTCAATGGGTGTTCAAGTTGGAATCATCATTGGTGGTGGCAACTTTTGGAGAGGTCGTCAAGCAGACAAAGAAATGAACAGAACAACAGCCGACCAAATGGGAATGCTTGCAACTGTCATGAATGCTCTTGCACTTCAAGACAACATGGAAAGAATGGGAATTCAAACACGAGTTCAAACAGCACTTCAAATGACAAGTGTTGCAGAACCATACATTTTGAGAAAAGCAATTCGCCATTTTGAAAAAGGTAGAGTTGTGATTTTTGCATGTGGAACAGGAAATCCATTTTTCTCAACTGACACAGGTGCAGCACTTCGTTCAGCAGAAATTGGAGCAGAAGCATTGCTTCTTGCAAAAAATGTCGACGGTGTCTATGACAGCGACCCAAAACTCAATCCTGATGCAAAAAAATTCGACAAAATTTCTTATATGGACGTCATCAGCAAAGAACTCAAAGCAATGGACACAACTGCAATCACAATGTGCATGGAAAACGAAATTCCAATCATTGCTTTCTCACTTATGGAAGAAAACAGTTTGGTCAGAGCAGTCAGCGGTGAGCAAATTGGAACTTACATTGGCAAATGAGAAAATCTGTCGAGACGCTTGCAAAAATTTTTATGAATTGCTATACTAAATAAGTTAATTATAAAAATTAGGAGAAATTTATGGCTTACGAAAACGAAGACGTTGAACTCATTTTTGAAGAGATGGATGAAAAACTTTCAAAAACAATCAATGCATTTTCAAATGAAATGAAAATGGTGAGAGCAGGTCGTGCCAATCAACATATTTTGGACAAAGTTGTGGTCAACTACTATGGAACAGAAACTCCAATCAACCAAATGGCAAACATTTCTGTTTCAGAAGCAAGAGTGCTTGTTGTTTCAGTTTGGGACAAGAGTGCATTGAAAGATGTTGAAAAAGCAATCATTTCTGCAAATATTGGAATCAATCCAAACAATGATGGCAGTGTCATTCGATTGATTTTTCCAGAAATCACCGAGGAAAAAAGAAAACTTATTGTCAAAGAAATCAAAAGTTCTTCCGAAAATGCAAAAGTTGTTTTGAGAAATGCTCGCAGAGATGCAAATGATGAACTCAAAAAACTTGAAAAGGCAAAATCAATTACAGAAGATGAAATCAAAACCTATGAAAAGGATGTTGACAAAAAACTTGCTGATGCAATTGATTCAATCGAGAAAATTTTGAAAGACAAAGAAGTTGAAGTCATGTCAGTCTAAAATGAATTTTATAGCGAGGTAACTCCTCGCTATATTATTTATGTTGATAAAAAATCAAATTTTGCAAATATTCAAAAAAAATTTTGGCAACAATTTATATTGAATTTTGTCGCAACAAAATTATAGCAGGTGAAATATGAAACCAAAACATATTGCAATCATTCTTGATGGAAATGGTCGTTGGGCGACCCAAAAAGGTCTGAAAAGAAAAGAAGGGCACAAAGCAGGTGTTGAAACTGTGAAAAAAATTCTCACACACTGTGCTGACATTGGCATTGAAAAACTTACAGTTTTTGCTTTTTCAACTGAAAATTGGAAGCGCCCTGCTGATGAAGTCAATGCAATTTTCAACATCATCACATCTTTTTCATCAAATGATGACAAACGCATAAAAGTGAAATTTGTTGGAGAAATCGACAAACTTCCTTCACCTGTAAAATTTAAAATTCGCAACATTGAAAATGAATCTGAAAACAACCAAGGCATTGTTTTTTCAATCGCTTTGAACTATGGTTCAAGAGCAGACATTGTCAATGCTGCAAAATATTTTGCCAAAAACCACATTGAAAAATTTTCAGAAGAAGACTTCAAAAATCAACTTTCAACAAGCCAACTTGGAGATGTCGATTTGTTGATTAGAACTGGTGGAGAACTTCGCATAAGCAATTTTCTACTTTTTGAATCAGCCTATGCTGAACTATATTTTTCAAACATTCTTTGGCCAGACTTTACGGAAAAAGATTTGGATGATGCAATAGAAAACTACGAAGCACGAAACCGAAGATTTGGTGGACTTGACAAATAGCACTTTCAATCTTTCAATTTCTATGTTAGAATATATCAAATGTTGGAGAAAATATGAAAAATTTTTGGGTTAGATTTGGAACTTCCACACTTCTTATTTTGTTCGTTGCCAGTTTTTTGGTGATGTCCTATTTTGTTCACAG
>CAYPVP010000085.1:0-4282 GCA_964414205.1 uncultured Bacteroidaceae bacterium
TTCTTTTGCTTTCGTTATGGTTGTATTTGGGTCACGGGTTTTGATTTTGATTTTGCTTTTTAATTTCAAAAACGCAAATCTTACGATTGAAAAAATTTTTTGAAAGCCAAACTTCATACTTTTTGTTGCAATTTCTTTTCCGTCACGAACAACAGCACTGCATTTTGCAACAACATTATCTTTTGTTGTCCATTCCAAAAAAACTATTCCATCGCCATATAGCAAGATTTTTTCTTTTTTGATTTTTAAAATTCTATGCAAAGCATAGCCTCCTGAATTTCGCTCAAACAAAATTATGTCACCAACAAAAAGTTTTGATGGTTTTTCCAAAATCACCAAATCTCTTTTTTCAACAAGATAAGGTTTCATGCTGTCGCCAGTCACCCAAATTTTGACCTTTTTGTTTTCTTGCAAAGTTGCTTTCAGCAATGGCATCAACTCATCAATTTTGTAAGATTTAGTTTTCAACAATTCCAATTTTTTTTAGTTCCTCAACATAATTTGCAATGTCAATTTTGGCTACTTCTTCTTCAACATCAAATTCATTCAAAAAAAGTGCCAACAATTCATCAAAACTTTTTTCTTCTTTTAGATTTTCCACCAAAAACATTCCCGTTTCATTCAATGAATAAACACAATTGAATTCAACGCAATTGCTGTCAACTGGCAAAATGACATTTTCGCCACCAACGGTTGAAACCAAAAACTTTTCAGTCAACTTCATGATTTCTCCTTTACAAATTCAAAATTGACATGCAAATTTGAACATTTTTTTATGTTTTCTTTTATTTTTCAAAAACTAGACTTAGCAACATTTGAATCAACAATGCTTTGACTCTTCCACATTTTGCATCTTTCACACAACGAAATTGAAAATGCCTTCATTCCATTTCAACATTATGAACAATCAGCACATTCAAATTGAAAATGTAATGTTCGTTTCAAAATTTGAATCATTTACACATTGAATTTCACATTTACTAATTTCATTTTATCATTTGATAAATTTGATTGCAACAGAACAAAAAAAATTGTATGAAAAAGGGTTTCAATCGAAACCCTTTTTTTATCATTATATTTACAAACTGCCCAAACCACTTCCAGTTCCACTGGATGATTGTTCGCCAATTCCTGGTGAATAGGTTGACTCGGCTGTGCTACCACCGCCAGCACTTGCTATTTCTCCATTGCACAAATCTTCTGACAATCTAAAATCTATTTTTTCAATTTTTGGTGAATTATATTCCTTTTTCATTTTTGTCCCCTCCAAAGCATTAAAACCATTTTACTATCTTTTTTTTCATTTTGCAAGAAATTTTTAAATCGCAGTTTTAATGTCTGAATATTTTATTGCGTCAACGCCATTTCCGTTTTGCAAATATGCACGAATTTTGATGCCTGACATAACTGTGTCACTGTCAAAAACCATTGTAAATTGTTTTGTGGCTGACACTCTTGAAGAAGTGCGAATCATCACACCATCATTTCCATTCAAAAGCATCACTTCATCATTTGCGTTTTTTGTTGTTGAAACAATAAGACCACAAGAATCAAAATTTCCATAGACTGAAACTGTGACATATGTCATCAGTCCTTGTTTGTAAATTCCATTGATGACAATTCCATTTGTTTCAACTTCATCAGCAACAAGTTCTGTGATTGTCATGTCTTCAAAGACATAGACATTCAATTTTTCGCCAGGAGCAGTCTTTACAATTTTACCATTGATGTTCCAACCATATGTTGTTTCAGGCAAAATTGCAGTTGTATTCATTGTAAATTCTTTTGGTGTGCCATTGAAAGTGACCGTCTTTTTGATTTCACCTTTTGCAGAAATTGCTTTCAAAACAATGCCTGTTTCATCATTCTTTTCCACATTCCAGTGTGAGAAAACTCTGTTCAAGTCGACTATGTCATAGGTTTGAGAACCTACCACACTCAAAACTTCTTCATTTGTCAAACCATCTGCAATCAAAGCACTAAAATCGTAATATCCCCTTTTGAAAACTGATTTTCCATCAATTCCAAGGAAAGTCACAAGTCTGCTGTTTGCAATTTCATCTTCAAAAATTGGAGCAAGTTTGAAGTTTCCATAGGCACGCATGATATAGTTTGGTTCGGTTGACACAATGACTCCATTGGCGTTTTTCCATCCAATAAATTTTTTGCCTGCAACATTGTCATTTGCAACAAACTTGACAAATGAGCCGAAATCAAAGGTTGAAATTTCTTGATCCAATTCGTTTTTGATTTGAGCATATTGAGCATAGATTCCATCCAAAGCAGGTGTGATTGAAATTTTTGAAATCACAGCAGAAATGTCAGTTTGCATGTTTTGCACAAAGTTGACTTCAAATTCTGCATAGACACCATAATTTTTTAATGTTGTTGATGCAACATTCAAGCCCGTGATTTTGTCACCAAAATTTGCAATGACTTTCACAGTGAAACTGTCGCCAAAGTTTACAAAACCATCATGAGTTGTCACAAATTCGACACCATTCAATGTGATTTTTGCATCATAGACATTTGAGACAACAATAGTTTCAGTTGAAGAATTGCCTGCAATGTCGGTCATTGTGACAACATAGTTGCCATTTTTTGAAGCCACAAAACTATATTTTCCATTTCCATTGTCCAGAATTGAAGCACCGTTGTCCACGGTCACAGTTTTGATTCCACTTGCTTCATCTTGAACATTGAATGAAATTGTTCGTTCACCAACAACTTTTTCAGTTGTGTTGACAATGGCTGAAATTGCAGGTGAAATTTTGTCAATGCCAGTCACTTCAATAGTTTTTGTTGTTATGTTTCCAGCATTGTCATATGCTTTCAAAGTGTATGTTCCGTTGTCAGTTGCAACAAATGAGAAGTTTCCACTTCCATTGTCAGTCATGTTGGTTTCAGCCAAACCATTTGCACTGATTGTAACTTTTTGAAGTCCAGTTTCAGCATCACTTGCAGAGACTGAAATTGTTTTTGAAGCATATCCATTTCCCGACACAGTTGGTTCTGTCATTGTTGGTGCTGATTTTTCAGTGTCGAATGTCAATTTGACACTATTTGCATACAATTGCACATTTTCAAATGTACTTGGCCATGTAACAGAAATTGTGTTAATTTGCAAATATTTTGCACCATTTGGAATTGCTAAATCTTTTGTAAAAACAGCACCACTTTCAGCAGAGTATTGATATTGATATGTTGCAAGGGAGTCTGTATAAGCATTTGGTTGATATGAACCATTGTTTTCAGTAACTCCCGAAGCAAATCTTATTCCAACTATAATTTTATCATAATTATCATCAGCATCAATAGCCAATTTAATTTTTACAGAGCCTGTTTCTGTTCCTTTTGGCAATTCAACAAATCCATAAAACATTGGAGTATATTTATTAACATTTGATTTCATCGTACTGCCTGAGTCATAACTATATTGTCCATCACCCGAACCAGAAAAATCATAATCAGTTGCTGAACTTATTGAAATTTTTCCAAAACTGCTATTTGCCAATGTATATTCTGTTCCACTAACGATGCTTCCACCATTGACAGTAGAAATTTTTGCAAACATATTACTGCCACCTGATGCATCCCAATTTGTCATGCTTGCAGGTTGATATTGATTAGTATCAAAAGTGCCTTCTGAAAGATTGCCCCATCCAAGTGGTAAGACATCGACATCTGATGCAGCATATGCGACATTTTGTTCATCCAATGATTTTGATGTGACAAAAACGACCAATGACATTGAAGCAATCAATGCAAAAGCACATGCCATCGCAAAGGTCATTCCAACTTTTTTTCTTTTGTTTTTCATCATTGTTTCTCCTTTCAATGATTGAGGAGCGTGTTCTAGAAAAACGACATTGAATCTTTTGTAAATTTATTTTTAGTATGAGTATGCAAAATTGTGTGCTGAAAAAAATCGAATTCTTTTCAACTTTATTTTAACACATAGATATGTCATGTCAACAAATTTCAAACATTTTGCATTTTGTCAAGCCAAAATTCTATAATCTTCAAATATGAAGTAATTTTTTCATTACATTTTGACTTTTTGTCACTTTTTTGAATCAAATTTGCTATCTATTCCTTTTCTTTACAAATGCACCCCAAAACGTAACCGTGTATTTACAACTTGTTTACTACTTTTTCTTGCTGTTAATAATGTTATTTAATTCATTTTTCGTTCATTGCAAATTCTTTTGTCTATCAATTTTTAATGGCCGGTGATCATATGAACAAAGTTGGCTGGTAGGCTCTGGCATGATACCTGTTA
>CAYPVP010000086.1:0-4192 GCA_964414205.1 uncultured Bacteroidaceae bacterium
TTGTACATTTTTGCTCAAACAAATTTTGAATGAAACAATTCAAAAAATTGCCAATCAATTTCAATTTGAAGGTGCTGTAAAACAGGAGAAACAAATGAAAAAAAATCTTACAAAAGAAATCATTTTGCAAGCATTCAACATTTTGTTGACAGAATATCCAATTGACAAAATCACCGTTGAGATGATAATTGAAAAAGCAGAAATTTCTCGCTCTACATTTTATCGAAACTTTTTGGACAAATATGATGTCATGCACTACAACTACAAAAAAATTTTGGACGAAGTTTTCATTTTCGATTTGTGCAACAATTGGAAAGAATTGTTTGAAATCATTTTGCAAAATTCAAAAAAAGATATTTTGAGAATTAGAAAAGCATTTCAATCAGATGGGATAAATTCATATTCTAATTTTCTTTTTCAATATTCATTGGAACACATTGAAAAGGCATTTTTGATTGTAAATCAAACAAAAATGAAAGAAGAAGAAAAAAGTATTGCAACTGCATTTTGCTATGGTGCTGTTTGGACAATTTCAGACTGGATAAACGGAAAAATCAAACTGACGCTAGAAGAATTTGCAGAAATTTTGGCAAGAACCGTGCCATCAAAATTCACTGAATTATGGAAATATCAAACACTGGAAAACAAAAAAAGCGTTTTATAACGCTTTTAATTTTTACATTTTAAAACCAAAATTCTATAATGAACTTTTTTAAAATTACACTAAATTATTTTTGTTTGATAGTTTTTGTTGCGAAACACCTTGTTGACACACGCTCGTTGACAAATTTTTTCAATCAAACTTTTGTTGACAAAATGTTGGCTGTTGGCAAATGTTGGCAAAAATTCATTTCTTTGATATGTTTTCAAAATGCCTTTTTTAATATTATTCAATCAAAAACTCTACAATATTCATTGCTTTTACACAAATTATTTATTACTATACTATTCTTTGCTTTGAACATAAATTATTTCTTTCAACACTATTCTTTGCTTTCAACAATCAATGTGACAGGTCCATCGTTTTTCAAATCGACCAACATGTCTGCTCCAAATTTTCCTGTTTGAATTTTCAAGCCACTTTCTTTCATTTTTGCAACAAAATAGTCATACATCTTTTCGCTGACATCACCATGGGCAGAACGAACAAAACTAGGTCGTCTTCCGTGTGAACAATCGCCATACAGCGTGAAATTGCTCACAATCAAAACATCTCCTTTTGTGTCAAAAAGTGAAAGGTTGAGTTTGTCATTTTCATCAGAAAAAATTCGCAAATTCAAAATTTTGTCAGCCACATAATCAATTTTTTTCTGTTCATCTTGTTCTTCAAAGGCACACAAAACCATCAATCCGTTTCCAATTTTGTTTTTTTTTTCACCATCAATCAAAACGCTAGCCGATTTGACTCGTTGAACAATACATCTCATTTTTTCTCCACCGTTTCATTTTCTATTTTAGTTTTTCTATCGCCGTTGTCTTTGTTTTCATCTTTTGCAACACTGTTGGCTTCATTTTCAATTTTGTTTTCTATGTTTTTCAAAAGGTGATACAAATCTCCACTGTCTGGATACATTTTCATGATTTTTTCGATAAATTTATTTTCAACTTCAACCTTACATTCATATTTTTTCTTTTTTTCTCTCCTTGCACGAAAAGTGCCTCCATTCAAAGCCAAGACAAAATAACTGATTCCATGAATGATGAAAGAAATTCCCAAAAACATGATATGATGACCCAAAGCATCTGTCAATTCCAGCAACAAAATTATTCCCAAAACAAATTCTATGATTGCAAGAAACAATCGCACAATTTGATACTCTTTGTGATGAAAAGCCTGCACAATGTCATGAAATTCAAACGCAGATTTCAAAATGCTGAATGCACCCCAAATGACACATACAAAAATTGGTGAACGAGGTGAAGCAGAAATCAATAGACCAATAGCAAAAATGATTATACATTTTATCAAACGATAGTTGCTAGAATTTGTATATTCCTTCATGACAAAATAGAATATAAATGAAGCCAAAGACATCAAAATCAAAACTGCACCAAGTATATAATGAAAATAGGAATCAAGATATTGCGAAAACGAAACCAAAGCAATTCCACCCAATATACTCAATATTGACCATAAATAAACCAAAATATTTTCTTTGATTACGAATCCGATTTTTTGTTTAGGTTGATTTTTATTCATTCAACAAATATATCAAATTTTTTTCGTAAAAACAATAATATAACGCTAAATCAATAAAAAAAATGAAAAAAAGATGCAAATTTTGCATCTTTTTATTTCACAATTAAAAATTTATTCTTTTTTCAATGAAGAACAAAACATCTAACATTCAAATTTGTCCTGCCAAACATTTTGTATTTACTAATTGTTTTTGCTCCAAGTGGTGATTCCACCAGCCTTGTCAACCAAAACCACACCATTTTCCAAAAGTTCATTTCTGATTTGGTCAGCAAGTGCAAAATTTTTGTTTTGTTTTGCATTTTTTCTTTCTTCAATTTTTGTTTCAACAAATTTGGCAAATTCATCGTCTGTTTCAGAATGAATTTCATTTGAAGAAGTTTTGTTTGTTTCAACAAGTGAATCAAGATTCAAAGATAAAACTTTGTCAAAATCACGAACCAATGCAAGTTTTGTAGCGTCATTTGTTTTGTGTTTGAAAACATCATAAAGAACTGTGAACGCAAGAGATGTGTTCAAGTCATTTTGCAAAGCATCCAAAAATTTTGATTTGTATGACTTGAAAACTTCGTTGTCAATTTGTTCTTCACCACATTTCAATTTTGCAATTTTTTCTTTCAGTTTGTTGTAGGCTTGAACTGTGTTGTCCAAGTTTTCATAACTGAAAGTCAAAGGTTTGCGATAGTGTGATTGCAAGCAGAAAAATCTGTATGCAAGTGGGTCATATCCTTTTTCTTTCAACAGTGACAATGTCAAAAATTCGCCAGAAGATTTGCTCATTTTTCCGTTTTTTGTTATCAAGTGTTGAACATGAAACCAATGTTTGCACCATTGATGCCCCAAAACTGCCTCAGATTGAGCAATTTCGTTTGTGTGATGAGGAAAAATGTTGTCAATTCCACCACAGTGAATGTCCAAATATTCTCCCAAATTTTTGATGCTGATTGCACTGCATTCAATGTGCCAACCAGGATAGCCAACACCCCAAGGACTTTCCCAACGCAATTCTTGGTCAACAAATTTTGATTTTGTAAACCACAAAACAAAGTCAGTTTTGTTCTTTTTGTTGTTGTCTTCTTCAACATCGCCACGAACAGCCACAGACAAATTTTCATCATTGGTGTGTCCTGTCAAGCAATAGTAGTCATTCAATTTTGAAGTGTCAAAATAGATGTTTCCACCTGCTTCATAGGCAAAATCTTTTTCTAGCAAAGCAGAAATCAACTTGATGTAGTCATCAATGCAAGATGTTGCTGGCACAACAATTTCAGGAGTTTTGATGTTCAACATTTTGCAATCTTCAAAAAAGGCATTTTTGTAGAAATCTGCAATTTCCATGACTGACTTATGCTCTCTTTTTGCCCCTGCAACCATTTTGTCTTCACCATTGTCCGAATCATTTGCCAAGTGTCCGACATCAGTGATGTTCATTGCTCTTGTAACTTTGTAGCCAGCATATCCAAGTGCTTTTTCAAGCAAATCTTCCATGATATAACTGCGCAAGTTTCCAATGTGAGCAAAATGATAAACTGTTGGTCCACAGGTGTAGAGTTTCACTTTTCCATCTTCAAAAGGTTGAAAAAGGTCAACAGACTTTGTCAAAGTGTTGTATAGTTTAAATTTATTTTCCATCCAAAACTCCCAATATATTCGCAATTTTGATAAATCAAATTGATAAATCAAAACAAAATTCGTAACTGTTTTAAATTTAGTTGTTTTTCAATGCAATTGCTTCTTTACACTTTTCAACAATGTCTTCTGCTGTCATTTTGAAAACTTGTTTCAAATATGGCAACTTTCCAACTTCACCAAATCTGTCTTGAATTCCAATTGGTAACACAGGAGTTGGTTGGTTCATTGCCAAAACTTCTGACACAGCACTGAAAAGTCCACCAACAACATTGTGATTTTCACAAGTCACAGCACATTTTGTCTTTTTGACTGAATTTACTACTGTTTCTTTGTCAATTGGTTTGATTGTGTGAACATTGATGA
>CAYPVP010000087.1:0-4167 GCA_964414205.1 uncultured Bacteroidaceae bacterium
ACAAACTCGCCAAATTTTGTTTGAAACATTAGAATTTACTATAATTAAATTTTTATGTATAGTCAAGTGCAAGAAGATTTCAAATATAAGTTTTTGTTCTAAATTGAATATGTTGTTGCAAAGTTATGGTTTGCTGTGATAAAATGCAAACTAGGAGAAATGTATGGCACAAAGACGATTTTATAGAAAAAATAATAAACCCAAGCAAAACAAGGATGTTAAACTTGATTCGGAAGCAATGAAAATTTCTGTTGAACAAATGAACTTGTCTGCAAAAGCAAACGAGTTGCTTGAAAAAAACAATATAAAAAATGCTGCTGAACTTATTATTCGAACTGAAAAAGATATGTATAAATTGCAAAACTTGAACAAAAAAGTTTTGCTTGAAATCAAAAATGCACTCAAAAAATTTGGATTGAGTTTTGTTGAGGTTGAAGAAAAAAAGGAACTTCCAATTCCAAATCAAAATCAACCAGTCAATCAAAATTTGCAACAACAAAAGAAGAATAAAAACGATGCAGTTGTAGTCGCCCAAAAAAATGCAGTCAAATCAAACTTTGATATGGACGGCGTGAATGAAAGATTGGGTGTTGGCTTTTCAAGCAAAATTTCTTTTTTGTCAAGCAAATGTTCTGAAAAACAAAAATCAATCAAAATTGATAACAAGCGAACAAAAGAGCCTGCAATCACTCAACCTTTGCCAGTTGAACAATGGAAAAAAATTCAAAGAGGCAACAAATGGGGTTTTTATGATGGCATGAAAACTGTCATACAACCTTCATATGATGAAATTTTTATGTTCAAGGAAGGTCTTGCATGCGTTGAAAAAAATGAAAAATGTGGCTTTATTGATGCAGAAGATAACATGGTGATTCCGTGCATCTATGAAACTGCGTTCAGTTTTTCCGAAGGGTTGGCAGTTGTTGTTGTGGGAGGAAAGTGTGGCTATATTGACAAAGAAAACAAATTTGTTTTCAAATGTGAATATGAAGCAGCGACACCATTTGACAATGGCGTTGCAAGAATTAAAAAATCAGGTAAGTGGGGCTTTTTGAACCGTGATGGTTCAACCCGTTGGAATTAGGAATAAAATAAAAAATTTATTGAGTGGCAAAATTATACTGAATCTGAAAACAGCAAAAATGCTAACAAATAAAGTTAAGAAAAATGTCAGTAAAATATGAACAAAAATGTAAGTGAAAGTATGAGCAAAAAATATTAGTTTGTATTTAT
The DNA here is from genome assembly GCA_964414205.1 of uncultured Bacteroidaceae bacterium. Taxonomy (GTDB): domain Bacteria; phylum Bacillota; class Clostridia; order Christensenellales; family CAG-917; genus STD2-102. The sequence continues at coordinate 1,234 of CAYPVP010000087.1, forward strand.
GAAAAAAAGAACCTATATGGTTCTTTTTATTGTTTGTGACAAAATAAAAAACAACACAGGATTTGTGTTGTTAAAATTTTGATTTGAAAAATCTAATTATTCAGCTTTGAGTTTTGAAAATTGACGTGAAATTGTTGCAATTTTGCGTGCTGCAGTGTTTGCATGAAAAACTCCGTCTGCTTTTGCTTGATCGATGAGGCTTACTGCTTCACGAAGGCATACAGATGCTTCTTCAACATTCTTTGCTTCAACTGCTGTGTTGAACTTTTTGATTGCATTTTTAACTCTTGTCTTTTTTGCGACGTTTTCAGCGTTTTGACGGCCAGAAACTTTAACTCTCTTTATTGCAGATTTAATATTAGGCATTTCCTTTCTCCTTTATGCAAATAACTACTTCTCTTTTGCTCGTTTATATTAGCATAACAAAAAAAGTTTGGCAACCAAAAATGCTTATAATTTGCAACAAAAATTAAAATTTTACAAAAACTGCACAAAATATAGGCATGAAACTATTTTTTGATGGAAAATATATGTCCGATATGGCAGTTGACAATCTTGAAGATTCAGATGTAACAAAAATTTTAGAAAAAATTTGTAAAAAAGAGATGCTGGACTGCAAAATTGAAAAAACCATTGTCAATCTTTCAAATGAATCAAATGCAAAAGTTTTGGGGAGAGAAAAGGGTGTTTATATCACTTTGGAAGCAAAATCAACATTTTGGGAAGCAATCGAAACAAAAAAAACTCTTGTCAAAGCCTTGGCAAATTCAATAAAACAACTTTCAATGAAATTTTCAACAACTCGGCCTAAAATTTTGGTTGTGGGGCTTGGCAACCAAGGTTTGATTGCAGATTCATTAGGTCCAAAAGTTGTTGATGGTTTGATTGTAACGCGCCATATCATTCAAAACGGAAATGGAAAAGATTTTAGAAGTCAAATTTCAACTTTGACACCAAGCGTTTTGGGAAAAACTGGCATTGAAACATTTGATGTTGTAAAAAGTGTTGTTGAAAAAATTGAACCTGATTTTGTCATCATTGTTGATACACTTTGCACTTCAAAGGTTCATCGACTCTACAAATCGTTTCAAATTTCAACTGCTGGAATCACTCCATCTAGTGCCATTCAATCGGGTCGCAAAGCATTGAGTTTTTCATCATTGCAAAAGCCTGTCATTTCGATTGGTGTGCCAATGCTTGCAAACATAAAAGATATGATGAACAGGCTTTTTTTTGATTGCTTGAAATCTCAAAACATCGATTTTTCAAAATTCTCCTTTGATGAAATTTCAGACAATATCATCAAAGGAAAAATGATTTGTGCAACAAAAGAGATTGATTTTGCTGTGAGCGAATGTGCTGATGTCATAAGCAAAGCAATCAATCTTGCTTTTCTTGGCAAAACATCAAAAGATTCTCAATGATGATTTGATATTTTTCTGTTTCATTTTGTCCAGAAAAAACAAATTCAACAGTTGGGAAAAAATATTCTTTATGATTGCAATTTTTGATGTGTTTTGACTTGCACAATTCTAAATACAAATTTGAATTTCCATCAAAAAACTTTGAATTTGGAAAAAGTTCTTCAAGCAAATTTTTTAGAAACAAATAGTGTGAGCAACCCAAAATTATATTTTCAGGTTCACATATTTTGTTTTTTATTTTCGCTTTCAAAGTTTCACAAACAATTTGTTTGTCAATTTTGTTTTCAGCATACATCGTTGCAAGTGGTGCAATGAATGATGTTTCAATTTGCAAAAATTCTTTGTTTTTGTCATATTTGTCAAGGGTTTGTTTGGTGGCAAGAAACAGCGTTTTTGATTTTTCCAAGCCTAGAAATGGTGGAATCAATTTGTATACATCATTTGAAGGAAACACACTTGATGCAGTGTTGCAACCCAAAACCACAATGTCGCAGTTTTTTCGCAAAAAATTTATTGGAGGCGTGATTGCTTCCAAAATTTCTGTTTCGTTTTTGTTTCCTAGTGGAAAATTTTGATTGTCTGCAAAATAAACAAAATCACAAAAATCAAATTTTTTTGCTAAATAGGCAAGTGTAGTCAGACCACCAACGCCACTGTCATAGATTCCTAGTTTCATAAAATAATGTATGCACAACATTGTTGAAGTTTTCAAAAAAGTGTAATTTTGAAGATTTTTTGAAACCATTTTAAATATTATTTAGGTTTTAAAGAAATTCTTATTGTATTCTATAAAGGTGTGTTTTTTGGTTTTTTAAAATTGTTTTGTGTGTTCTTTAAAAACATTATTGTATATTTTATGTTTTGTATAATTATTTTTTACAAACTGATATTTTTTTTAATTTCGTATATTGTTTCTTTTGAAAAAACATTATTTATATTTACGGACTCATATCGGTATTTTTTATAATTTGAATTATTATTTTTAAAGAAATTATTGTTGCGACAAAATTTGCTTTTTTTTGACAAACTTTTTCTTGCCAAACAATTGATTTGATGATATCATTTGGGAGTCGTGCTAGACGGGGAGTTAGCGGTGCCCTGTAAATCGCAACCCGCTATAGCGATGTCGAAAGGCAATATTGAGGCGTTTTTTATGGAATGCTGGAACAAATAAGGAATGTTGATGTCAAGGTCTCGTGCAATGTCACACTGCGAACCGTGTCAGGGCTTGACGGCAGCAGCACTAAGCAGAGCGTGGCGTGTGCCACGAGGATGCTTTGACGGAGTCACCTATTTGTTTTTCGGTTCGGTGAAGAATGACGAAGATTGTCGCACGACAAACCAAAGTGGTGAATTGCTTACTACTTTGGTTTTTTTTATATTTATCCGTTTTTTTTCTACAAATTAAAGTTGAATTAGAATAAATTCAAAATGTTATCTTTAAAATTTTTCAAAAATAAATTTCAAAATATTTTAAAAAAAATTACAAATTTTATTCAATAATATTTAA
>CAYPVP010000088.1:0-4145 GCA_964414205.1 uncultured Bacteroidaceae bacterium
AGAAAATGATGGCTCATTCAAAGACACAAGAGCAACATTCACAGAAGAACAAATGCAAGCAGAAACTGCAAGATGTCTTGGTTGTGGAATGGCTGTTGTTGATGAAAACAGATGCCTTGGCTGTGGAATTTGCACAACAAGATGCAAGTTTGATGCAATTTCAATTCACAAAAAATTCAATGTTTCATCAGTGCCATATGAAAAAGTTCCTGGAAAAGTTTTGCCATATTTGATTAAACGAGAAATTAACATCACAAAAAGAAAAATCAAAGACAAATTTTCAAAAGAAGATTAAAAGAGGTCAAAATGCACGAACTTAGTGTTTTGGTTGAAGTTGTAAGACAAATCGAAGAAATTGCTGTCCAACAAAAAATTGACAAAATTGATTCGATTGTCTTGCAAGTTGGAGAATTGTCATCTATTGTGCCAATGTTTTTGACTGAATATTATCCAGTTGTAACTTTGGACAAAGATATTTTCAAAGATTCAAAACTTGAAATTGAAATGCTCCCAGGAGAAGCGCAATGCGATGATTGTGGAGAAATTTTCAATGTGATTGAAAATGAGGGTTATTGTCCAAAATGTCGAAGTTTTGAAAAAATTTTGCTACGAGGAAAAGAATTTTTTATCAAAGAAATTGTTGTCCCCGAAATTTAAAATGTTATCCTTTTAATTGTTTAGTTTTGAAAAAAGAGGTAGACAGCGTCTACCTCTTTTTTTTGCATTTAATATATTTTTGCATTTAATATATTTTTTTAACTTTTATTGTTTGGCAAAGGCAATTTGAACTATCAAAACATAATTTGAACTATCAAAACATAATTTAAACACTCAAAACAGCAATCGCAAAGTTGCCCACCTTGAATGAATTTTGATTGAAAAGAAAAACATGTTTCAAAACTGAAATTAGTTTTGAAACATGTGAAATTTTTTTGTTGTTTGAAAACAAATGTATCTTGTCATCAAAATGTTCATCTAACAATTTTTTGTCTATCTTTTGTTTCCGACAAAAAACAGTGCAATCGCTCCACAACCAACATGTGATGCAATGATAGGTCCAATTTTATAGATTTTTGTTTTTACATTTTCAAAAGCATTTTTGATTTTTTGTTGCATTGTTTGGGCTTCTTCCAAAGCGTCAATGTGTCCAATCCAAACTTCATCGACATCAATGCCGTTTGTGTTTGTTCTGAGTCTCTCAATCATAGATTTGATTGTAGGCTTTTTGCCAATGCTTTTTCCAATGACCGACATTCTGCCTTTTGTGTCAAGGCTAAGAAGTGGTTTCAATTTGATTGCTTGACCAATGAAGGCTTCAAAACTTGACAAGCGTCCACTTTTTTTCAAATGGTGCATGTCATCAATGGTGAAATAGTGCATCATGTGAAGTTTGTTTTCTTCCAAAAATTCTGCAACTTCTTCAATGGACTTTCCTGCTTTGCGTTCTTCCAAAGCGAAGTGAGTCAGCATGCCTTCACCAAGACAACCAGACAATGAGTCAATCATGATTATTTTTTGATTTGGAAATTTCTGTTCAAGTTCTTTTTGGGCTTCCAAGCAGTTGTTGAAAGTTCCTGACATGCCAGATGAAAAACATATGTGAAGCAAATCAAAACCCTTTTCCAAAATAGGTGTGAAAAAGTCGAGCAATAGTGGGGTTGGAATCAAAGATGTTTTTGGAATTCGTCCCTCACGCAGTGCAGTGAAAAATGCTTGTTCTTCAAGATATGGTGTTGAATTTCCATCATATTCGACACCATCAATGTTGTATGCCATGTTGATGATTGAAAAGTTATCCTCAACAAGTTCTTCTGGAAAATCTGCTGTATAATCCGTTGTGATAAAAAAGTTTCTCATAGTCTTTCTCCTGCAAAACAAGATATCATTTTCTTGCTTTTGAGTCAAGTGCTCAAAAATATAATCGACTGAATAAGTGCTTTTTTTCAACAAATTTCAAAATTTCGCCGATATAATTGCAAATGATAAAAGCGAAAATTATGTAAACATGTTCCCAAAATCGTGTTGCCATTGTTCAGTGTAGTTGACACATATGGCAAAAAAGTAAAAATGATTTTGTGTGGGAATGTTGAAAATTTATTTTCTTTCCAAATTTTGGAATTTGTTTTTTGAAAACAAAATTGTTTTTTGCAAAACAGTTTTTACATCCAAAACAGCCAGACCAATGCATAACCTGACAACACTGCAACAATTGTAAATGGAATTCCAATTTTCATAAATTGCAAAGTTTTGACTTCAAATCCATTTTTTCGCAAAATGCCAATGGCAGTGATGTTTGCAGATGCTCCAATAGGTGTGATGTTTCCACCAAGAGTTGCTCCAACCAAAAGCCCCAAGTAGAACACATAAGGTGGCATGTTCAAATTCAGAGCGATTGTTGACACCACCGGGAGCATTGTCATGACATAAGGAATGTTGTCAATGAATGCTGAAATGCCGACTGATGCAAAAACCAAAATGGTGTAGATTACAAATGGATTGCCGTTTCCTGCTTTTGACAAAATGCTGGCAAGTTTTTCAATCAAGCCAATTTCTTGTAGCCCCTTGATGATGATAAACAAACTGAAAAGCAAAACCAATGTTGAAAGGTCGACTCCTTTTGCAGTTTCTTTTATCATGCGTGGGCTTTTTTCACGAATACACTCATAAATCATGCCAACAACTGCAAGTCCAACGCAAATCAATCCGTTTGTATAGGCAGGCTTTTCAAAGAATGAAACAATGATGAGCAACACGACCATCAAAACCATTAGCACAGTTGGGACATAGTCAGTGACTGGTGTTGTTTCATCAATAGTGAGTTTGGTTTTCTCTTTTCTGAAAATAAAAAACAAAACCAGTGTTGCAAGCAATGCACCAATTTCAACTGCCCAAAAAATTCCTGCATGTCCAACGCCATCAACATTCATATAGAAAAAATCGGCAAAAGACATGTTTGCCTCTTGTCCCAACAAAATGGATGTCGTGTCACCAACAAGCGTTGCTGCACCTTGTAGATTGGATGAAACAGCAATTGCAATGATTGGCATGACTGGGTTGATGTTCTGCTTTTTGCAAACTGCAAGTGCAACAGGTGCAATCATCAAAACAGTGGCAACGTTGTCAACAAATGCCGAAATGATGCCTGCAAAAAATGCCAAAAACACAACTGCCCACATTGCATTGGGCGAGCGTTTAATCAGCAAATCTGCTAGGCGTTGAGGCATTTTTGATTCAGTAAAAAGAACCACCAGACCCATTGTTCCAGCAATCATCAAAAGCACGTTCAAACCATCTCCACCAATTGCTTCCAAAAAGACCTTGGAAGGCCCCATTTTCAGCAGAATGGAAATTATGATTGCTGATGCCAGCGCTATGTAGGCACGATATTTTGCAAAAATTAGTAAAAATAGGTACGTTAAAAAAAAGATTACAATTACTGCAATAGAAATAGGATTGTTCATAAAGGCCCTCCGTATATGAAATGATTTGCTCATTCCATGACAGACTCCACCACTACACGATGGGCTTGTTGATGATAGTATATGCTAGCACTTGCAAAATGTAAAATAAATTTGTGTTACACGGCAAAAAATTTTAAAAAGTGACAAAACATTCAATATAATTATAAGATTAAAAAATCAAAACATTCAAAACTAACAACACAAACATGATAATTTTATACAATAAGAGCAAGCAAAAAATTTGTATCGTAAAAAAAGCAATCAAAAAAATTGGTGACACACAAAAAGCAAGCAAATCAGAACTGGCAACAAAAATCAAAAAAATTGTAACGCAAAAGAAATCAAGAAAATGAATACGCAAAAACTAAGCAAGAAAATTAGCAAGCAACACAATCAAGAAAATTTTATACAATAAGAGCAAGCAAGAAAATGGCGACACAGAAAAAACAATCAAAAAAAATCAGGGAAGCAAAATTTGTTTCCCTGATTTTTTCTTGTTTCTTATTTCTTTTGATAAGATTTGCAGAAGTGAGGTGTTGCGATTGCATCAGCCCCGGTTTTTTCATGGGTGATTTCAATTGTATCCAATCCACAATTACATTCTTGTTCGTTGTGAACACATTCACAAACATTGCATCTTACATTGCATTTGCATTCCATAGTTGATTCTCCTTGTGTTTGATG
>CAYPVP010000089.1:0-4035 GCA_964414205.1 uncultured Bacteroidaceae bacterium
AGTTTTTTATTTTAGTTTTCAATGATTATCATTGCTTGACCATTTTCAATGTCAAGTGTCACACAGTCACAAAGAGCCACATTTGAAATTCCACGAGTTTCATTTGTTTTCAATGTCAAACTATTATATTCCCACTTTAAACCGTTTGAGTTTTTGATTGCAACATTTCCACCATATGGCAAAATTGAAATTGTTTTGCCTTTTTTTGTGCAAAAATCAAATTTTCCGATTGAACAAGCATAAATTTTGCATTTTTCATCTTTTGCAACTGCCAATCTTCCTGTTTCGCAAATTTTGGAAAGCAATGCCAAATTGCACATTTGATGGTCAAAACGCCCTCCCAACAATCCATAAATTGAAATTGATTCAAATTTTTTTTCAAGTGCATAATTTACACATGCTTCGCCATCAGTCAAATCTTTGTCTTTATCATATTTTTGAATTTCAACATTGTCAGGAAACCCACCAAAACTGTCACCATCTCCAATGAAAATGTTTGGCTTTCTGTTTGCAATTTTGTTCATTCCACCATCGGCACAAATTATAAAATCTTCTTCGATTTCACAGTTTACATCTCCATTCAAAATTATGGCGCAACTTTTCATATTGAATTCTCCTTCAAAAAATCTCTTATGACTTCACCTGCAATCATCAACCCTGCAACTGATGGAACAAACGAAATGCTTGCTGGGGTTTGTTTTCTTGCATTTTCATCAAAATTGAAAGGTTTGATTGGCAATTCTCTCGACCACAACACTTTGACATCTTTGATTCCTCTTGACTTGAATTCCTTTCTCAATACTTTTGCAAGTGGGCAAACTTCCGTCTTTGAAATGTCAGAAATTTGAAAGTTTTGATTCAACTTGTTTCCAGTCCCCATTGAACAAATGATTTTCGTGTTGCTTTGTTTGGCTTTTTCAACAAGCAAAATTTTTGATGAAACCATGTCTATTGCATCCAACACATAGTCAACACACGAAAAATCAAACCTGCTTTCAGTTTGAGCATCAAAATAGCAATCATAGGTTTCAATTTTGAGATTAGGATTGATGTCCAACAGCCTGTTTTTGGCAACTTCGACTTTTTTTTGTCCTATTGTTGATGTGAGTGCAATCAGTTGTCGGTTCAAATTTGAACTTGCAACAACATCACCATCAACCAAAATCAAATGTCCAAGTCCGGCTCTTGCAAGTCCTTCAACAGCATATGAACCGACTCCACCAATGCCAAACACTGCAACTGTTTTTGTGGAAAGCATGTCCAACATATTTTTTCCAATCAAGTTTTCTGTGCGTTCTAACCACATAGCAACTCCATTCAATACAATTTATTTTGGAAATATTATATCATCTATATACAATTTTTGCTAGAATATTTCTTTTTTCTACGCATTATCTCAAAATAATGTTGCATTAAAGCACAAAGAGGCTTTACTTTTTTGACACTGTTAGTTATAATTGTATAATCAGTATATGTATAGTTATATTTAAAATTTTCTACTTTCATTGTCGGGCAAAAACATTTCTAGGAGTTAGAATGCTTGAACTTGTTGATATCAAAAAAGACTATCATTTTTCAAATGTTACCGTCAATGCTTTGAAGGGGGTCAATTTAGAATTTAGACAACATGAATTTGTTTCAATTCTTGGGCCATCAGGTTGTGGAAAAACTACATTATTAAACATTATCGGTGGACTTGATTTATACTCATCTGGAAACATGCTCATCTATGGAAGAACAACAAAAGATTATTCTCCACAAGATTGGGACGCCTACCGAAATCGCCGAATTGGTTTTATTTTTCAAAATTACAATTTAATCAAACATTTGAATGTTCTCAACAATGTAGAACTTGCTTTGACAATTTCAGGAATAAAAAAGAAGCAACGCAGAGCAATTGCAATCAACGCTTTGGAACAAGTTGGGCTTAGTGAACATTTGATGAAAAGACCATCTGAATTGTCAGGAGGTCAAAAGCAACGTGTTGCCATTGCACGAGCAATTGTCAACAACCCTGAAATCATTTTGGCAGATGAGCCAACAGGCGCACTAGATTCAATGACATCACTTCAAGTTATGGAAATTTTGAAAACTATTTCCAAAGACAGATTGGTTGTCATGGTCACACACAACATTGACCTTGCAAATCAATATAGCGACCGAATCATAAATTTGTGTGACGGAAACATCATATCAGACACAAAACCATACACAGAATGGGACAAAAAAGCAGAAGGATATTATCACGAAGATGAAATTGAAAAACTTGCTGAAAATGTCATTTCAAAAGAAAATAAAAACGTTTTGATTGCACAAAATTCCGACAATGAAAATGATGACGATGAAACAAACACAGATAAATCATCTGTCAATCATGACAAGAAAAAATCAAAGAAAAATTTTTGGTGTTGCTTCAAAAAGAAAAAAAGTTTGTACATAAAGCCAACGCATTTGACTTTTTCTGCAATTTTTGGATTGAGTGGAAAAAATATGTTGCGAAAAAAATGGAGAACTTTTCTTACCATTTTTGCAACTTCAATTGGAATTGTTGGCATTTCTTTGATTTTGGCAATTTCAAACGGTTTTAGTGAATATATGAAAATGATGGAAACAAACACGCTTTCCACCTATCCTTTGGAGATTTCAAGCACTTCACTAGATTTTTCATTAAATTTGTCAAAAAACCCCTACACCAAACCACCAGAAGGTTCATTTCCTTCTGACGATGCAGTTTTCCCAAGTGATTCAATCAAAAATGATGCCTTCATGACATATCATGCCAACTACATCACAGAACAATTTGTTGAATATGTCAAAGACATGGATGCTTCACACCCTGATTGGAGTGCAAGTGTCTATTATGAAAGAAATCTAAAAATGCACTTGATGACAAAAAATAGTGATGCAAATTTGCCAACCTACAAAACAATGAGTGCCAGCAGTAGTCACTATGGCTGGTGGCAAGAACTTTTGAATGAACAATATGTTCAACAAAAATATGATTTGCTTGCAGGAAAATATCCAAAAAGCAAACAAGAAATGGTTTTGATTGTTGACCAAAATAATCAGTTGGCAAAATCTACACTAGAACTTCTTGGCTACAAAATCACTGCCTCAAATGGCTCATACAATCCAATTGACTTCAAAGATTTCATCGGCAAATACAATGAAAATGGTGACAAAATTTCAAATGGCAAAATTTTCAAAATGATTTCAAATGATGATTTCTTTGTTCCAACAGGACAAACTGTTGTTGATTCTGACACAAAAGAAAACATCCAATTGTTTACAGAAGTTTCACCTAATGACTACGAATCAGTTTACAACTTGCCAAACAATCTCGATTTGGAAATTGTTGGTGTCTTGCGTCTTAAACAAGGAGAACAACTCAATTTGTTTTCATCTGGGCTTGGGTTTATGTCTGGACTGACTGATGAGGCACTGAAAACTTCAAAAAACTCACGCATTGTTCAAGAACAACTCAAAACAAACATCGACGTGCTAAGCAATGGCTCAACCATTTTCAACTATGATTTTTCGCAAATCGACAAATATGCTGGAATTTTGGGTGTTTCTGAAAATGAAATCATCACCCACTTTTATGTTGACAAGAAAATTTTGACAATTGAACAAAAGGAAGCATTGGAGAAAAATTTTAGTTTTGAAAGTTTATACAATTTCATAATTTCCGATGGAATTCATACCATTGATGACATGCTTGCACCACTATTGGTAAAGTATGACATAAATTTTTTGAAACAACTTTTAAACTCAAACAGAACATATCGATTGAAAAACATCGGGGCAATTTCAACTCCAAGTTCAATTTTCATCTATCCAAATTCTTTCAAATTTAAAACAGAAATAAAAAATCATTTGGACAAATTCAATGTTGGAAAAGAAGAAGCACAAAAAATCAAGTACACTGATATGGCAGCCACAGTTGCAAGAAATGTTGAAAATGTAATCAACATCGCTTCATACATTTTGTTGGCTTTTGCAATCATCGCTTTGATTGTTTCTTGTGTCATGATT
>CAYPVP010000090.1:0-3814 GCA_964414205.1 uncultured Bacteroidaceae bacterium
GTGAAATTCCACTTTCTTCAATTTTTTGAACAAAATTTTTGTTGATTTTATCATTCATAAAAAAAACTCCTTAAAATTTCATAAAAAGTATTGACAATTAGCCAATGGTTAATATATAGTATAACTATCAATTAGCCAATGGCTAATCAAAGGTAGGTTGATATGGAAAAACTACATTACAAATTGTTGCCGTTGCTGAATAGAAAAGACTTTGATTTCAAATTGTGGCTTGCCACAGATGATACGGCTTGTTATTTGAAACGAACGGCAACAGATGATTGTTTCTTGGTAGTTTTTCAAAGTTCTAGCAAATTATATCGTATCATTTTTTGTAAACAAAATCAATCGTGTAAAAATATTTCTTCAACAGAATACCAAAGTTTTCGGACACAATACGAAACATGTAATTATTTGAACAATGTTGCAAAACGATTACAAAAAAAATAAGTTAAAAAATGCTTGCTCCTAGGCATAAGGGAAAAGGAAATATATGAACAAAATTCAAATTCAAGGCAATCTCACAAAAGATATTGAGATTAAACATGTAGGAACAAAAGATACAGCAATGACATCATTCAATATTGCTGTTAACGATAACGGCAAAACTGCTTTCGTTTGGTTTACTGCTTGGGGAAAAATGGCAGAGCGTATTGGCTCATGCAAAAAAGGTCAAGCAGTCAAATTCGTGGCACATTTTGAAACATCAAGCAAAGAAGAAAACGGCAAAAAATCTTTCTTTGAAAACAAAATTGTTGATAATATCGAAATCGTACAAACAACTGCAAATGAACCAAACATTGGTTTTTAGGGGGTGAAAAATGCGTGAATACATAGAAACAATGAATGATGATTGTATTGATTGTCCGAACTGCTCAAAAGCATATCTCAAAAGAGTGCAACGAAAAAAATATTTTGATGTCGAAAGTCTATCGGTGTTGAAAATGCTTGTTGAAAAGGTTTCAAATAAGGTCGGAGCAGAAGACAAATCAATTTGTGATGATTTCAAAAACATGTTGAATAGACAATTTAATGATTAACATTTGCAAAATGACAGTGTGAAAACATTGTCATTTAACAAATATTGATTATTTGAAAAACAAAAAATAAGGTGGTGCATTAGCCTATATTGGTGCAAGAGTCTTTGACTCTGAAAAGGTGGTGTAAATTTGAATAAACTAGGAATTAAACTTGCTTGTCTTGGTGTTGATTTGGTTGTGTTGACTGGGTTGTTTTTTGGTGTAGTGTCATTGGTTGCGTATTTGGTTTGTGGAAATGCAAACCCTATATCATACATGATGACTTGGTAGGTGGTGAAACATGGCATATAAAAAAATGAATGGAACACGATATAAAATCAATTCCACAAAACGAAATTACAAAAAATCAAACAAAAATGTCGCAAACCCTTATATGAAAGGTTCAAAACCAAAAAAGAAAAATTTGAAAAAATTTACTTTGAATGAAAAAAGGGCATATTGGATGTCGGTTGGGGCAGAACTCCAAAAAGAAAACAAAATCAACTCAAAGTTTTTGAACATGACAGATAGACAAAAAGACTCTGTTATGCGTGGCATTTCGACAGTCAAAAACAACAAATTGAGATTGTTTGCAAAGAAAAAATAAGGGGGTTAAAGTTATAATTTTCTAAAACTCCAAATATGATTAAAAAAAACATATTCATCATCTTCTAAAACTGCTTTAATTCCATATTTATTTGCCATTTGATAGGCTTGTTCTATGGACAAGTTTTTGAAAAGTTTATATTTTTTTGGGTCAATGTTTACTGATGTATTTTTAATATCACTATTATTTATATCTTCAATAACAAATTCAAAAAATTCTTGTTCAGTTTCTTTAATCATAGTTAACTCCATATAAAATTTTAGAAAATTATAACACATTGATTATGAATTATCAAATTGAATTTTTCAACACTTCTTCTGACAATATTCCAATTTTCCGAAAAACATTGCGTAATATGGGAAATTGGCGTAGTCGTTGGCAAAGGGAAAAAGAAACACATTCAGTAACAAAAGGACTCTATATTGATGACATTCAATGTGTTGCTACGGACAAAGACTATATTGTCAAAAAAGTTGTTGGCAGAACAAAAAAAGGAAACTATTTTGTTGCAACTCCAATGTTGGAAAAGAAACAAATAAAACGAAAAACAATTCAAAAAAATGACTTGGTTTTTGTTAAAAAATCAAAGAAATGTAGTGACTGCAACAACTACATTTCTACATACAAAAAAGGCTTCAAGCCATTTTAAAGGGGGTGTATAAATGAATTATAAAACTAAAAAAATAATGGCATCGTCAATATCAATAATTTTGTTTGCTGTTATCTTGGTGTCTTTGGTGCTGTTCGCTGTTCCTGCTGTTTTCAGTGCAAAAAATGGAACATTGTATGATGATGAACTGAAAAGTTGGCTTGGCAAAAACGAAACTACAACAGAAATGCCAACAGAAAAGCCAATCGAGAAAGTAAATTTATTTGACATTGAAAAATGCAAAGAACTTACATTTACTGAAAGAGATTTTACATATCATATTTTTGTTTTGGAACTTCCTATTGGTTCTTATTCTATTGAAAATCAAAGTAATAATTTTTGTATCAAAGAATTTGATTTAAAGATTGATGATGTCAATGATTTTATGCAAGTTTTTGAAGGTGGTTCAGAACTTTTGGGAATGGACCAATATAAAGATGGTTGTTCAATCAATGTGTCTAAAACACTTGTAACTATAACACCTGATAATCTTTCAGATGTCCGTTGTTTGAAAATTTTTAAGGCATAAGGCATAGGTGAAAATGAAAAACAACACTTCTAATCAAAGCGAACATTCTAAACGACTTTTCAATGTGATTGTTTGGTTTATGGTCATTCTGATTTTGATTTTGACTTGTTCAACTCTTTTTGTTTATTTGTATAGGTCATATAAAGAAAATCAAAAACAATTAGACAACATTATAAATAATGACAAAATTGAAGATGTCGAAGATGAAGAAAAACCCAATTATAATATACCTAATGGTGTTGTTGATAAAACTGATGATGTAGCAGTGGGTAAATCTATTCAAAAGAGTTTCAACATTCCATTAACTTCTAAATTTTGGATATTTTCATACGACATTGAAGAAGCATGTAAAAAGAAAATATTTAATGATATGCAAGTTTCTGCTTTATGGGACATTCTCGGCAATTCTGCAAAGTTGGAACAAAAAATATATGATAATGTTCTTCTTTCTTATAGTGCATATGATGTTTCTGGTCAAAAATGGTGGTTTCCACTTTCTGAAATTATGACAAAAGGAAATAAAACATCTTTCTATCATAATGGAAATCAATCTGTTTCAAATGTTGAACCAATTTTATTGACTGCTAAAATCAATTATGAAAAAATAGGAATTACAAAAGAACAAGCCATTGTTGGCATATCTTCTTTGTCTATTGATGAAAAAATATTTAACACTAATTGTATTCAAGGAACTTCACACGGTGTTGATTTGTCTGTGTGCCTTTATTATGCGTGTTTGGATAGTAATCCACTTTTAAACCCACAAAATATAGATAGAAACACATGCGAATTTTCAGAAATTACATATACAAAAAATGGCGTTTCTCGTTCATTTGGTAGATATAAAATACCTATTTCAAATTATTATGAGTTTATGTTTACAAGTGCAATAGTTAATTTGAAAAAATGTGCTCTTATTTCGTGTAATTCTGATGAGATTGAAAATATTGAAAATATAGAAAAAGAATATATCGTTCCATTTGTTTTTGATAATACATCTTGTGCTTGTGAAT
>CAYPVP010000091.1:0-3737 GCA_964414205.1 uncultured Bacteroidaceae bacterium
TTTTAGGTTAACAAGTGTATGATGAAATTGTAAAATTGAAAATCAAGAACATCTAAAACCGTGGTGTGGGTATGAGTTCCTATCATCTTCACCCATTTGAATCCAGCATATACTATACAAAAAATAAAACACCCAACTTTTGCTGAGTGTTTTGTTTTTTGGCGGAAGCGGTGGGATTCGAACCCACGAACGAATTGCTTCGTTACCGCATTTCGAGTGCGGGCCGTTGTGACCACTTCGATACGCTTCCAACTTTTACATTTTACTATAAACCAATCAGATTGGCAAGAAAAAAGACTTGAATTGTTTCAAGTCTTTTGCGTGTATATTATTTGTTTAAAGCCATTTATTTTGAAAAATTTAACTTTTTTATGTTGTTGAATTTCAACAATTCTTTTTTAAATCAACCATTCTGTGTCAAATTTTAGATTTGAAAATTTGATTTCAAAGTTTCAACAGCAATGTCAGCATTTGTTGTTTCAATGCAACAAGAAATTTTGGTTTCGCTTGTTGTGATTGCCAAAACGCTCGCTCCTGCCTTTCTCATATAGTTTAGCACATCAAGGGCTACACCACTCTTATGCTCCATGCCAGGGCCTTCAATGTTGATTTTTGTTGCTTCGTGGTAGATTGCATATTCCAAATTCATTTCTGAAAGCAATGACATCATTTCTTCGCTGTCTTTGTCTTGCAAAGAAAAACTTATTGAAACTGCTCCTGCTTTGTTGATTGCTTGGCTAATCATGTCCAAAATGATGTTGTGTTCTTTGATTTTCAAAAGCAACTTTGAAAATGAGTTTGCTGGAATGTTGTCAAGGGCAATCAAAGCGTTGTTGTCTTCACGTGCTATTGTTGTCACTGCATATTCATCAGCAATGATTGAATTCATGTCATACAGTCCGTTTTGTTTTGCAATCAAAAATTTTGTTGCTCTCAGCGCACCCAAAACAAACAACTCTTTGCTTTCAGATTCATGTGAAAGTTTCAAGACTTCGCCTTTTCCAAAAAAACAAACATCGTGTTTTCCAACCACTGTTCCACCACGAACGGCATGAATGCCGATTTCGTTTGGAGAACGGCGTTGTGAATCGTGATGTCTGCCATAGATAGGTTGCAAATCTCTCACTGATTGAATTGCATTTGCAAGTGTAATGGCAGTGCCACTTGGAGCATCAAGTTTTTTGTTGTGGTGTGTTTCAATGATTTCAACATCATAGTCATCACCCAAAAATTTTGCTGCCTCTTTTGCTAGGTTTGCCAAAAGATTGACACCAAGTGACATGTTGCTTGCTTTGAAGATTGAAATTTTTTCAGAAGCAGAAATGATTTTTGCTTGTTGTTCAGCAGAATGTCCAGTTGTTGCCAAAACCAATTTTGTGTTGTGACTCAAAGCATAATCTAACACGCTGTCCAAAGAGTTTGGATTGCTGAAATCAATGACAGCATCAACAGTAGTTGTTGCATCATCAAAAGTTGGAAAAATTGGATAGGGCAAGTCGCCTGAATTGTAGCCATCAACTCCGAATGAAATTTCAAATTCTGTGCTTGAAAGCAATGTTTTGTATATGGTGTGACCCATTTGTCCACATGCGCCACAAATTGCAATTTTTGTCATATTGTTCCTCAAAAAAATATCAGTTGTTTTTTATGAATTCGTTGAGTTGAAATTCTAGATTTTTAGCATTGGTGTCTGTCATTTCTGTGAGAGGCAATCTCACAATGCCATTAGAAAGTCCAACATATTTTGAAGCATATTTTACAGGAATAGGGTTAACTTCGGAAAACAATGCTTTTATAAGTGGAAGCATGTTGAGTTGAAGTTTTCTTGCATCTTTCAAATTGCCATCAAAAAAATCATTGCACATTTTTGCAACTTGTTTTGGAAAAATGTTGGAAGCGACACTGATGACACCTTGACCACCCATTGCCAAAATTGGCAAAGTCAGTCCATCATCACCAGAATAGACATCTGCTTTTCCTTCAACCAATCGAAGAACTTCTTCAATTTGTTCCATGTTGCCACATGCTTCTTTGATTGCAACCACATTGCTGTTGTTTTCAACAATTGTAGCAAAAGTTTGAGGCAAAAGGTTTACGCCTGTTCTTCCTGGAACATTGTATGCAATGACTGGAAGAGTTGTTGCTTTTGCAATTGCGTTGTAGTGTGCAATCAAGCCATTTTGAGTTGCTTTGTTGTAGTATGGGGTGACAACCAAAATTGCATCTGCGCCAAATTCTTGTGCTTCAATTGCGTTTTTGATTGCGATTGAAGTTGCATTTGAACCAGCACCAACAATTGCAGGCACACGTCCAGCAATTTTGTTGATTGCAAATTTGATTGTTTGAGCGCGTTCTTCCCAAGTCATAGTGGCAGGTTCGCCAGTGGTCCCCAAGATTACAAGCGCATTTGTTCCATTCTGAATTTGGTTTTCAATCAATTTGCCATAGGCTTCAAAATCGATGCCATTTTCAGTGAATGGAGTAATTAGCGCAGTCGCGCTTCCTCTAAAAATCATTTTTGAGCCTCCATAGCCTTTGCGATGAGCAATTCAACAATTTGAACTGCGTTTGTTGCTGCACCTTTTCTGATGTTGTCAGCAACGCACCAGATGTTGCAACCACTTGGAATTGTGTCATCAAGTCTAACACGACCAACAAAAACTTCATCTTTGTTTTCAGCATCAAGAGGTGTAGGGTAGATTCCGTGTTGTGGGTCATCCATCAAAACCAATCCTTTTTGATTTGCAAGTGCTTCACGAACTCCTTCAAGAGTGCATGGCTTTTCAAATTCAATGTTGATTGATTCGCTATGTCCAAAGAAAACAGGAACACGAACAGTTGTTGCAGTGATTTGCATGTTTGGTGCGTGCAAAATTTTTCTTGTTTCTTCAATCATTTTCTTTTCTTCTTTGGTGTAGCCATCTTCAAGGAAGACATCAATGTGTGGAATCATGTTGTAAGCAATTTGTTTTGGAAATTTGTTTGTTGTTCCGTCTTTAAGGTCGTTGTAGCCAGCGACACCTGCACCAGAAACTGCTTGGTAGGTGCTGTAAACAACTCTTTTGATTCCGTATTTGTCATGAAGTGGTTTCAAAGCAACCATTGCTTGAATTGTTGAGCAATTTGGGTTTGCAATGATGCCAGAAGACCAATCAATGTCTTCACCATTGACTTCTGGAACAACGAGTGGAACTTCTTTGTGCATTCTCCATTGGCTTGAATTGTCAACAACGGTAGCACCTGCTTTGACAAAGATTGGTGCAAATGTTTCAGATGTGCCACCACCAGCAGAGAAAATTGCAATGTCAACTTTGCCTTTCAAGTTCATAATGTTTTCTTCATTGAGTTCGATGACGGTGTGTTCTTTTCCCATAAAATCGATTTTATTGCCTGCACTTCTTTTTGAAGCAAAAAGGTAATAATTTTCGACAGGGAGTTGTCTTTCTGACAACACTTGCAACATTTTTTGTCCAACCATACCAGTTGCACCGACAACAGCTATATTAAATTTCATAGAAACCTCCTATTATCTTATGAAAGATTATTAAAATTTGTCTTATGAAAAAATTAGCACTAAAATGCAGAATTGTCAATTTATTACTATAAAATTGAATAAAAAATTTATAATACTTATATAAATCAATATTTTTGTTTGATATTTTGCAATTCATATAGTATTATATAGAAAATTCAAAAAAAAGTTAGGAGTGAAAATGGCATCAGAAAAGAATAGTGCT
>CAYPVP010000092.1:0-3576 GCA_964414205.1 uncultured Bacteroidaceae bacterium
TTCGTTGTTTTTTTATCTATTTCTATGTTTAAACTTGTATGCTAGGGTTTATTCTTTTGGCTTTTCTGTTTGTTTTTCTGTTTTAAACATACACTTTTTCTTCATTATCAATTTTCGCTTTTTTTTATTTGTTCCATATTTTCTTTTGTTTTTTATTCTCGTTGTGCTCTTTTGGCGATTTTTGATTTCTTTTGTTGTTTGGGGTTCTATTTTTTCCTTTTTACGCTTGCATAAAAACTTTGTTATATATATAATTGTTTTTACTATGATAAATATAAACTCTTTTTGGGACGATGTTAAATTTGTTTTGTCAAAAGAAATGCAAACAATCAGTTTTGAAGTTTGGGTTGAGCCTCTCAAACCCGTCTGCTTTGTTGATGGTTCAATGATTTTGGCTGCCCATTCTGCTTCAATCAAAAAAACTTTGGAGCAGAAATTTTATGATGTTGTAAAATCTGCCATTGTCAAAAAAAACAGTGCTTTGACCGATGTTGAATTCATTTTGGAAAAAGACAAAGACACCTATTTGAAAAAACAAGACAGTTTCATTCAAAATTCAGGCTTTGTGGTTGGCGAAGACGGAGAACAAGAAAAGCCACAAAGTTCGCAATTTTTGGAGAAATACACTTTTGATTATTTTGTCAAAGGCAAAGGCAACGAATTTGCACTTGCTGCATCTCGTGCTGTCGCTGAAAATCCTGGTGGCAAATACAACCCACTTTTCATCTACTCATCAGTTGGTCTTGGAAAAACTCACTTGTTGCACGCAATCGGCAACTTTTTGAAAAAAAACAGTCCCAAAACAAAAGTTCTCTACACCAGTTCCGAACTTTTTACAAACGAACTTGTCGATGTGATTAGGCACAGTTCCGAAGACAAAGAACTAAACGCAAAATTTCGTGAAAAATATCGCAACGTTGACATTTTGATGATTGACGACATACAGTTTATGGCTGGAAAAGATGGAACACAAGAAGCGTTTTTTCACACTTTCAATGACCTCTATCAGAACAACAAACAAATCATTATGACAGCCGATTGTGCTCCAAAAGATTTGAAAAAACTTGAAGAGCGTTTGCGCACAAGGTTTTCTTGGGGGCTCACCGTTGACATCAACCCTCCTGACGTCGAAACAAGAATTGCAATTTTGAAAAGCAAGGCCGGACAAGAAAAATTCAATCTTTCAAATGAAGTTGCTTCGTTCATTGCTGAAAATTCAAATTCTAGCATTCGTGACATGGAAGGCTTACTCAACAAAATCATCTTTTTCTCTTTTTTGACTGGTCACCCTGTCACAACAATTTCCCAAGCGAGAGAGGCTTTGTCCGATTTTATTGAAGAAAAGAAAGAAACTTTTGATGCAAGCGACATCATTGCTCAAACTTGCAAATATTTCAACATCAACTCGCAAGACTTAATTGGAAAAAAACGCACAAAAAACATTGTTGAACCTAGAATGATTGCTATTTATTTGATTACGGAACTTCTTGATTTGCCTCTTGTCAACATTGGACAAATTTTTGGTGGCCGTGACCACACAACAATCATTCATGCCCGAAACAAAATCACAGAAGATGTGAAAAATGATGCCAGAATACGAATCATAATCTCCGACATAAAAAACATGATTTACAACCGATGACCATTCCACCTTCGGTGTTTGAACTTGTGCCGTTCTCGCACTTCTTTTCGTCGGTACAGCACAACGACATCACACGGACCTTCGGTCTTTAACTTTGTTTTTTTTGTCACTCCTTTTCTTTTGATTTGGTATAGCACTATTGTATTTCACGCATACTTTTTTTTGACACTTACAACCTTTCTTTTTTTATGATTGGTTGTTTTTTATGCCTTCGCACCTTCGGTGTTTGAAACTTCGTTTTGTGAACTTGTGTAAACCTCGCACTTTTTTTTGTCGGTACTGCACAACGCCTTATTTCGCACAACCTAAAACTTTTTTTTTGTTTTTTTGGTT
The DNA here is from genome assembly GCA_964414205.1 of uncultured Bacteroidaceae bacterium. Lineage (GTDB taxonomy): Bacteria > Bacillota > Clostridia > Christensenellales > CAG-917 > STD2-102. The sequence continues at coordinate 1,976 of CAYPVP010000092.1, forward strand.
GTGCTTTTCTTTTGTCTCGTTTTATTTTTTGATATATGTCGCTTTTTTGCTTTTTTCATTTGCTTTGTTTTTTTGTTTTTGGTTGAAATTTTTTCTCTCTTTTTACTTTTGCTTGTGGCCTTTTTTATATTTTTAATTTGGTTTTGCATTTTGATAAATTTTTTTTGTCGTTTTTTTTGTTTTTTTGTTATCCACAGTGATTTGGTGTTGGTTGTGGACAATGTTTATAAAATGTGGAAAACTTCGAAAAGTTATCCACAGTGGTGTTTTTTGCTTTTCCACTATATGTTGCGATTTTTTGTTTCGTGAGACACTTTTTGTTGTGTTCGTTTGAAGTTTTCCACTTGTCAACAGCCCTTATTTATGTTATTATTATTAAAAACTAATAGATGTAATATAGAAGGCCCAAAAACCGTCTGTTATCGGAGGGAAATATGAAAGTAAAATGTAATGGTCATGAAATCAGTGATGCTATTTCTAATGTTGCAAGAGCATTGCCTATAAAAAAGAATAATCCTATTTTGGAAGGAATCAAAATTGTCGCAAAAGATGATACTTTGACTTTTTTTGCAACTGATTTGGAACTCTCAATCGAAAAGAAAATCAATGCAGAAGTTTTGATTGAAGGTGAAGTCGTTGTTCCTGGCAAACTTTTTGGAGAATATGTCAAAAAAATAGAAGAAGAAAACATCGAAATTGACACCACCGAAGAAGGAAAAATTAAAATTGGCTATCTTGACAGTGAAGTCAGTTTGTTGTGCTATCCTGCTGATGAATTTCCTCAATTTCAAGACGTCAAAGAAGAAAATTCTTTTGTCATCAAAAAGAAAGACTTCAAAGATATGGTTGGTTCAATCGCTTTTGCTGTTGCAACAGATGAATCACGCCCATCATTGAAAGGTTGTTGCTTCAATATAAAAGGAAATGTTTTGGAAGGCGTTTCATCTGATGGCTATCGCTTGGCTTTGTATCGAGTCGCAGTCAAAGACAACAACATTGAAAGAAAAATTGTCATTCCTGTCAGAAGTTTGAACGAAGCATCACGACTTATGGATGATGAAGACGAAGACATCAAAATTCAAATTGAAAAGAATTTTATGATGATTGATTTGTTTCACACAAAGATTGTCACAAGCATGATTGCAGAAGACTATATCAACTATGAAAGAATCATTCCTCAAACATTTACAACAGAAGTCAAAATTGACAAAAAACAATTTGAAAATTCAATCGACCGAGTTTTTGTCATTTCAAAAAATGAAAAGAAATGCTATGTTCGAGTTGAAATCAAAGAAGACAATTTGTTTTTGAGAGCCCAATCACAAGTTGGAGAAATCAATGAAAAAGTGACCATCGGAATGAACGGAAAAGATTTGTTGATTGCTTTCAATGCAAAATATATTGCTGATTGTCTAAAATCAATTTCTGAACCATTTGTAAATTTCAATTTCACAACAAATACAGCACCAGGAATTATCACAGGTGAAAACAAAAATTGGTTGTATTTGATTTTGCCATTGAGAGTCATTGGCTAAAAGAAAGGAAAAAACAACAAAAATCAATAAATAAAAACACAAAATTCTATAAAACGAGAAAAAAAC
>CAYPVP010000093.1:0-3538 GCA_964414205.1 uncultured Bacteroidaceae bacterium
GGAAAAAACTTTTTACAAAAAGAAAAATTAGAATATGAGTTCAGCAGAACAATTCTTGATAAGTTGGTTTCAAATGTTGAATTTGACAAATCAACTGATGATGCACCATTTAATGTGAGCGAACTCAGACCATACAGCAAAAAAGTTTCAAACAATGGCAATGATGACACAGAAACAAAAATTGTAGAAAAAATCATTGAAAAACCTGTTGAAGTTGAAAGAATTGTTGAGAAAATCATTGAAAAACCTGTCGAGGTTGAGAAGATAGTCGAAAGAATTGTCGAAAAGCCAGTCGAAGTTGAAAGAATTGTTGAGAAAATTGTTGAAAAACCTGTCATCAAATACATAAATCCACTAAACGGAGATGAAATTTCGCAGGAAGAATTCAACAAAGTTGTGATTGAAATTTCAAAAATGCAAGAAGAAAACATTTCTTTCTCCTCTGCTCGCTCTTTTGATATTCAAGATGTTGAAAACTTCGATTATGAAAACAATTCAAAATTTGAAAAATCAAATCAAATTGAAAACAATTCAAATTTTAATGAACCCAACTATTTTTCATCTGAAATTTCAATTTTGGGTGAAGAAACCGTAAAGCATCAAATTGTTGATGAATCTTCTTTGCTAGCAAACAATTTTCAAAATTTTTCAAAAATTGAACATGCAAAGCCAGCAAAAAGATTATCCGACTTTTTTGCAGATTTTGAAAAAAATAGTTCTATGGAATCAAATTCACATGAGAATGAAAATTCATCTTATGAAAATTTGCAATCTCAAAAGTCAAAAACCTCCAAAAAATCAATCGAAACAATTTTTTCCGATTTTGAAAAAAACAAGAAAAAACACAACAAGCAAAATTTATCGGAAAACAATTTGCAAAGTGAAAAAATTGAACTCGAAAATAAAAACAACAATACAAATGCTGTTTATCATATAAACAATTCAATTCAAGGAGAATTGAAAATTGGAAAACAAGATGGAGATTTGTTTGCTCCATCATATGTGATTCCAAAAAAAGTTGAAAAATATGATTTTGAAAATGAAGACATCGACTACAAATCATGTTTTGCTGATATAACAAATTCTGTGCGAGTTACAGTCCCACATCAACAAAAAATTGAAGACAACAAAGAGAGTTTCAAAGTTTCTGCATCAATGTCTGATGGAGAATTGCAAACTAGACTTTATACAAATGGATTCAAAATCAAGCCATATTCAAAAGCAAACCACAAAGAATATTATTCTTTGAATTTTGTGCTTCAAAACAAACTCAACAAAGACAGCATGTTTTGTGTGTTGCTCTCCTATTTGACAATGTTGGCAATTATATGGTCAACATCATACAAAGTTGTGTCAGACTTCACTGCATTCTATGTTTTGATGTCAATTGGAGTTTTGGCATACATAATTCCATTTTCAATTGGAATTTTCAAGCCTAAAAAAAGAGTTCGTGACAATTTCAATTTCAAAATTTCATTTTTGAGTCGAACTATGCTGTTTATTGAATTGGCCGTAATTGTTGCACTGATAGGCTTTTTCTTGATTGGCGCTGATGTCAACAATTCTATATCGCTGATTCAACCAATCATCACTCCAATAATACTTTTGACAAATTTGCCTTTGAGTTCTTGCATACAACATCTTTTCTACAAATCGAAAAAATACCATATTTCATAAACTATACTAAAATTAAAACGGCAAACAATTACAAAACAATTTATAAACACAAAAGCCAGTTCATAACAAACAAGTTTCTGTTTTATAAATAAAAAAATAAGATTTTAATATAGGTTAATCGCATTTCATATACATTAAATTTTAATTTAGAAGCATAAAATCAATATGCAAAAAGCATTCCAATTAGGAATGCTTTTTTTGAAAAAGAAAAAGTCTCAAAAATTGAGACTTCCGTTTGGCAGGGGAGACGCGATTCGAACACGCAACCAGTGGTTTTGGAGACCACTGCTCTACCGTTGAGCCACTCCCCTAAAAACAAATATGATTATATATTAAATCGAGATGTTAGTCAATTGAATTTGCAATAAAATTGCGTGATTTGTTTCAAAAATGGAGATAATATGCTATAATAATTGTGGAGATTTGGTTGCAAAAAATTAAAAATTATAAATTTGCAATAAAATTTAAAAATGAAAGAATTTACACTTGGAATCATTGGCGCAGGCAATATGGCATCAGCCATAGTAAATGGAATTTTGAAAAGCAAAATTTTAGAGCCATCAAAAATTTTAATTTCAGACATCGACAAAGCAAAACTTGAAACATTTTCAAAAAATGGATTGAACACATGTTCTGACAACATATTTTTGTCAAAAAATTGTGAGAACATTTTGTTTGCAATCAAGCCTCAATGTTCAGAATCAATTTTTGATGAAATCAAAGATACAGTTGATGCAAAAACAATAATTTCAATCATGGCAGGCATCAAATTGGAAAAAATCATGGCAAAAATCAATGCTGAAAATTATGTTCGAGTCATGCCAAACACCCCAGCACTGATTGGGAAAGGCATTTCTGCTCTCACATTTTCAAATGAAGTCGATGATTTTTCAACAAAAATTTTCTCATCAGTTGGTGAAATTGTAATTCTTGAAGAAAGCCAATTTGACGCTGTCACATCAGTCAGTGGAAGTGGTCCAGCATACATCTATATGTTTTTGAAAGGAATGATTCAAGGTGGCGTTGAAGGTGGCTTAGACTTTGAAACATCAAAAAAATTAGCCATTCAAACAATGATTGGAGCATCTGAAATGTTTAAATCAAGTGATAAAAATATTGATGACCTCATCACTGCTGTCTGCTCAAAAGGTGGAACAACAATTCAAGCCGTAAACCACTATACAGAAAACAATCTTGTTGAAATCATTGCAAAAGGCATTGAAAAATGCAAGATTCGCTCAGAAGAACTGTCAAAATAGAATGGAAAAGAAACAAGTTACAATTTATACTGATGGTGCATGCTCAGGAAACCCTGGAATTGGAGGTTGGGCATCAATTTTGATTTACAACAATTTCAAAAAAGAACTTTCAGGTGGAGAACTTGAAACCACCAACAATAGAATGGAACTTATGGCAATCATAAAAGGACTTTCTGCCCTAAATTCTCCTTGCAATGTCAGTGTTTACAGCGATAGTGCATATGCTGTCAATGCCTTTCAAGAAAATTGGATTGCTGGTTGGCAAAAAAACAATTGGAAAAATTCATCAAAGAAAGATGTAAAAAATATTGATTTATGGCTTCAACTGATTGAACTTTGCAAAATCCATACAGTCACTTTTTTCAAAGTAAAAGGACATGCAAACAATGTTTTGAACAACCGATGTGACGAATTGGCAGTTTCGGAAGTAAAAAAACTTCAACTGCAAATTCAAATGTAAATATTTATATATTTTTAGTGCATAATAATTTTTTGATAAAACTGCTTCAAATTTAAAAAAATTAGAAATTTTATGTTTAAATTTTATTAGATTTTTGTTTTTTTAAATAATTTTGTAATTTTGTAATTTTGTAAAAAAAAAT
>CAYPVP010000094.1:0-3460 GCA_964414205.1 uncultured Bacteroidaceae bacterium
ATTTTAAAATCGTTTCTTTCCAAAAATTTTTATTTGTAGCATAGTTATTTTGTTGCCAAAGTAATTTACAAAATTATTTTTTCTAAATCACTTTGTTTGTTGCACAAAATTTTACAATTTTTTGCCAAAACGATTTGCAAATTCGTTTGGTGACTGCACAGATTTGCATAACAACTTGATTTTGTTGATTATTTCAGTGATTTTGAAAATCTAAACCACTTGCAATCTTACATTTCTTTTTCTTGATTTTCTGCCCTTAAACCATAGTCAACAGTATCAATTATGGTGTTTGCATCAACATAGAATTTCATTGAATGTGATTTGAAATATGAAACAAGTTCCATGACTCTGATTGCAATCAAACCAAGAGGAACTGTGACGAAAAACATAATTCCAAATGTAGGCAATGCAAACAAAACAGTCATAGTGTATGCCAAAAACAAAATCACAATGTTTCCTACAAACAAAGAATATTTGAAATCTTTCATTTCTTTGAAACTGTTTTTGAGCGCAACAAAAGCCGTTTCTTCTGGGTGATAAAGCATTCTTGGAACCCAGCCTGCAAACAAAGTGAATTTGAGAGAAAACAAAACAAGCAACAACACAAACACAACAGGCAAAGCAAAAAGTTTGATTCCTAGCCACAAGCCATATGCCAAGCCACCACAAATCGCCAAAATCAAAGCATCGATTGGAAGATAAACCAAAACTTTTGCAAGTGTATATCTTACAGATTTTTTGAAAGTGATTGTAAATGCAGGCAAAAATTTGTATTCCATGTTTGATGACATAGAACTGTCAATTATAAATGCAGTTGGAATTTCGCTGAGAGTAATCAAAAGTTCATAGACACAATATAGCAAGAACAACGCAAAAGCAATGCCAACAACAACGCCAATATCACTCGTAAACGTTTGCCACATAGCAGTGAAATCAATTCCCATATTTTGGTAAAAAATCTTCAAACCACCTTCTCTCAAAAACAACTCAATATGGTCAAAAGTTTGTTGAATCAATGCTCCCATACTTGCTTCTGCCGAAATTGAATTTACAACAGGAAGAATCGTCGCTGCCAACAAACAACCCACAATTACAAATGCAATCAACACATAAAGCATCAACTTGAATGTCAATCGAAGGTTTGAAAACAAAATAGACATTGAATGTTTAAATTCCATCCACCTACTCCTTTATCACTTTTTTTTCCATATATCAGTGTTTTGCAAATCAACTCTTTCAGTTCCAGTGACTTCAAAAAAAGTGATATACATCATTGTGATATAAACTGTCACAGCAGTCGCAAGACTTAGAGAGTCCAAAATTATTCTTGCCCAAAATGGCCAATTCAATTTTGCTGCTGGAATCATTATGAATGCAAACGGCATCAAAAACAAAAGCATGATGAACCCAATTCTAATGGCATTTTCTCCATTTTGTCTGACAGCCATTTTCATTGACTGAAAAGTTGACATTCCCAAATGAAGTTGAAATGGAGGCCACATTATGACAGATGTAAACGAAAACAGCAAAATGAATGACAACACAAAAAATGTTATGATTGAAAACAACATGGCTGCCGTAAACGAATTGTCAAAAGATTGAGCCCACAACAAACAAAATGCAAGATTGAGCAAATTGTAAATTTCAAAAATGAGCAATGCAAAAAAAGCGAATTTCAAAGCCGTCATAAAATTGAAATTCAATCTTGAAAACAACAATTTTGGCGACAACGAAAATTCTCCAACTCGCATATGTCTGTCAATAATTCCAAACATAAGTGCAAGAAAAAAGACAAACAACAAAATTCCAACAATTCCAAGCCACCAAAATGGATTGTCAAAACCAAAGATTTTGAGCGCCATTGTTGAAAAATCATAGGCAGGCAATCTATGAAAAATTGAGAAAAAATACATCATTGAAGCAGGTGAAATCATGAAAGACATCAAAACAGATGGCACAAGTGCAATCAAAAACAGAGGCAAACCTTTCTTTTTCAAATATTTCAATGTTGGTTTCAACAAACTTCCTACTTCTGACATATACATTTCTCCTTTCAAAAAATTCATCAACCCAACATTTTGAGTTTTTCAACGAGTTTTTCAAGTTTTTCTTGATTTTTTTGCAGTTTTTCTCTTTCGGCATCAACAAGTTTTTGTGGAGCACGCTTTACAAAGTTTTCATTTGAAAGCATTGCCTTGTTTCTTCCGACTTCATTTGTTGCAGTTTCAATTTCTTTTTGAATTCTTTCTTTTTCTTTTTCAATGTCAACAAGGTCACCAAACGGAATGAAAATTTCCATTGCATCACTAACAATGGCAACACATTTGTCAGGGACTTCATCTTTTGAAGAAATGAAATGAATTTCAGAGACATTGGCAAGTTTTTCAAAATATACTTTGCATTTTCCCAAATTTAGATTTTCTGATGCCAAAGCAAAAATTGAAATCTTCTTTGATGGAGCAACTCCCATCTCCGAACGTTGATTTCTTATGGCAATGATTGCACTTTTGATTGCTTCAAAATCTCTTTCTTCTTTACGATAGATACGATTTTTTTGATATGATGGCCATTCTTGAACCATGATTGATTGATTTGGGTTCAAAATTCCAAAAATTTCTTCTGTGATAAATGGAATGAATGGATGCAACAACTTCAAAATTGCTGTCAAAACATAGACTAGCATTGAAATTGCATGGTCTTTCTGTTTTTTGTCTTCTGAATATAGAAGTGGCTTTTGAGCCTCAATATACCAATCGCAAAATTCTGTCCAAACAAAATCATAGAGTTTTGCACTTGCAAGACCAATTTCATATTTGTTCAAGTTTACAGTGACATCACGAATGACATCATTGAGTCGTGTCATAATCCATTTGTCAGCAATGTTCAATCTTGAAGGAAATTCAGTTTTTTGTGTTCCATCAAGGTTCATGATGACAAATCTTGAAGCATTCCACAATTTGTTGCAAAAGTTTCTGCAACTTTCAATTTTTTCAGGCGAATAGCGAGTGTCACTTCCTGGTGCAATTCCATTTGCAAGTGAAAAGCGAAGTGCATCTGCACCAAATTTGTCAATGATTTCAAGAGGGTCAACACCATTGCCCAAAGATTTCGACATTTTTCTGCCTTGGCTGTCACGAACAATTCCGTGAATCAAAACTTCACTGAATGGAACTTCATCCATAAACTCAATTCCACTAAAAATCATTCTTGCAACCCAGAAGAAGATGATGTCATATGCCGTAACCAACACGCTTGTTGGATAGAAATAGTTCAAATTTTTGTTCTTTTTTGGATAGCCAAGAGTTGAGAATGGCCACAAAGCAGAACTGAACCATGTGTCCAAAACATCTTCGTCTTGGTGCATCTTTCCACCACATTTTGGACAAACATCAACATCAGTTTTTGAAACAACCATTTCACCACAATCATCACAATAGTATGCAGGAATGCGATGTCCCCA
>CAYPVP010000095.1:0-3406 GCA_964414205.1 uncultured Bacteroidaceae bacterium
TAATTTTCTAATTGTTTTGTCTTTGACCGCTTCATTTTTCGTTAGTGGACAGCACTCTGGAAACAATCTAACATTTTCAATCGCCGTATAAAACTTATCTATCATTTTGCTCGCCGTATCTGGCGCGGATAAATCTTCTGAAATATATTCGAAAATCTTCTCCATATCCTGCTCCGCTTTGGGATACAACATAAGAGAAAATTTACTTTGCATACTTCACCTTCATTTTAGAAAAAAATTCATCTCCGCTAGTAAGTTTACCACCGTTTTCAACTTCTTCTAGTGATGAAAATTTAAATATTGAATACGAAATTTCAAGCGAAAATAGATTGAAAATCAATTTTTTAGCAAAAAAACCACTCGAATTGAAATATCTTGCCATTTCACAAAATCATAATTTTGCAAAAAATGAAAAGTTTTTTTCAAATGGCTATCAATCGTGGACGACAAGTCGTGAATATGGGTTTGGTGATGAACAAAAAGGTTTGCTTGGCATTTCAAAATTGAAAATTGCAAACAAATTTGCATCTCCATGTGGCGACTACAATTTCACTGAATATGGCAAAAATCTGTTTCATGGGTTTTCCTATGAATATTTGAAAGTTGACAACAATTTTGAATTGATTGGCTCATTGTCTGACAGAACAGGCTATACAATTTTTTATGCCGACTATCAATACAACAAATTCAAAATTGTAAAAGATGTGCAAGGTTTTGTGTTGACTGAAAAATGTTGTTTGTTTGATTTGCAAAGTTTTTCTGGAAGTTATGAAGAAGTTTTTGACGCCTATTTTCAAGCAATGCAAATTTCAAAACCAAAAATTGACCATTTGGCAGGCTATACAAGTTGGTATAACTACTATCAAAAAATTGATGAAAACATCATCAACAGAGATTTGAGTGCGATGATTGATGTTGCAAAAGAGAAAGCAACAATTTTTCAAATTGATGACGGCTATGAATCGAAAGTTGGAGATTGGCTAAATGTTGATTCCAAAAAATTTCCAAATGGATTGCTCACCATCACTCAAAAAATCCATAAACATGGAATGAATGCAGGTCTTTGGCTTGCTCCATTTTCGGCTCAACGAAACAGTGTGATTGCAAAGCAACACAAAGATTGGTTGCTAAAAGATGAAAACGGAAAATTGCTTTGGGGTGGAATTGCATGGGGTGGTTTCTATGTTCTTGATTTTTACAACAAAGAAGCAAGAAACTATATCAAAAGGTGCTTTGACACAGTCTTTGATGTGTGGAATTTCGACATGGTGAAACTAGATTTTTTGTATTCTGCCTGCATTTTGCCTCGAAACAACAAAACTCGTGGACAAATCATGTATGAAGCAATGGACTTTTTGAGAGAGTGTTGCAAAGACAAGTTGATTTTGGGCTGTGGCGTTCCACTTGCACCATCTTTTGGAGTTGTTGACGCATGCAGAATTTCATCTGATGTCGAAAATTCATTCAAAGACAAATATTATGCAAAAATAACCAATCAAGAAGTGGTTTCAACAAAAAATGCAATGAACAACACGGTGTTCAGACGCCATTTGAATGGTCGTGCTTTTGTGAACGACCCTGATGTATTCTTCATGAGAGAAGATGGACCAGTTGTTCCAAAATTTTCTTGGCGACAAAAATATTTGCTTGCAAGAATAAACCATTTGTTTGGAGATGTTTTGTTTGTTTCTGACAATGTTGGAAACTATGGCGAAAAACAGAAAGAAATTTTGCTTGAAACTTTTGAAAAATTTGATGGAAAAATTATGTCTTGCAAATATTCTTCTCAAAATGAAATTGAAATTGCATTTGAAGAACATGGCTCACGACAAGTTTTGCGATTCAACACTTTGACAGGAGACTTTTCTTTGAAAAAATGGTGATATATGGACAAATTTGAACTTGAAAAAAAACTGCTAGAATTGAAACATCAAATTTTTGACTTGAACCCAAATGCCAAAATTATCATTGCATCAAAAACGCAATCAAATGAAACCATCGATGAGGTGATGAAATTGGATTCATTATTGATTTTGGGAGAAAATCGTGTTCAAGAATTTGTTGAAAAATTCAACCCAAATTATGATTGGCATTTCATTGGTCAACTTCAATCAAACAAAGTCAAACAAATTGTTGACAAAGTGCAGTTGATTCATTCTTTGGACAGACTCAGTTTGGCAGAAGAAATTGAACGACAAGCAAAAAAAATCAACAAAAAAATTGCAACTTTGATTGAAATCAACATTGGCAGTGAACTTTCAAAAGGTGGAGTTGCACCTGAAAACTTTTTGGAATTTGCAAAAACATTGCAAGATTTTGAAAATGTTGAAGTCAAAGGAGTGATGTGTGTTGCTCCAAATTTGCAAGACAAAAACAAAGTTGAAGACTGCTTCAAACGAGTTCAAGAGTTGTTTGAATCGGCAAAAAATTTGAAATATGAAAATTTTGATATGAAAATTATGTCAGCAGGAATGTCTAACGATTTTTTGTTGGCTTTGAAAAATGGTTCAACACATGTTCGCCTTGGCAGAGCGTTGTTTGGAGAAAGAAAATATATTTAGCGAGTAGAAATGAAAAAACTAGTTTGGAATGAAATTAAACCTAAATTTGAAAAAAAACATATAATTTTCACTGTTGTCGAATTGTTGATGGTGGCATTGTTTGTTGGTGCTGATCAATGGTCTAAAATTGAAGTGTCAAAGTTTTTGATGAAACAACCAAGTCACCAATATACTTTGCTCAAAGGCTTTATGGACTTGAAATATGCACAGAACACCGGGGCAGGTTGGAGCATTTTTGAAGATTCTCCAACATTTCTGATTGCTTTCACAACAATAGCATTGATTTGCATTTTTGTGTATCTCATTTTGAGAGTCACCAAAGATGATGAATTGTTGAGAATGTCGCTTGTCACAATTTTTGCTGGTGGACTTGGCAATTTGATTGATAGATACGCATTCCAATATGTAAGAGATTTCATTCGCTTTACATTCATCAATTTTCCAATTTTCAATTTGGCAGATGTTTTTGTCACCGTTGGCACAATTTTGTTGCTGATATATTTGATTATGGCGATAGTGAAAGATTCAAAAAAGGCAAGTGTTGAGAAATTGGCTGTTCTTGATGGTTTGCAAAAATCTGATGACATAATTGAAGAAATCAAAATTGAAAACAATTTAGAGAATGATTTTGAAAATTTTCATGATGTCAAGCCAGCCGTTATGGAAACAATTGACATTGAAGAAGTTTTTCCAAAATGTGAAAACAAAAAAGAAAAAATTGATGAAAACAATCATGCTTCTGAAAACGAGAATGTAAAAAACGACATCGAAATTGACAAATAGTTGAGGAATGTATGTTTGAAGATGAAGAAATTTTGTTGGTAGATGATGAAAAAGTTAGACTT
>CAYPVP010000096.1:0-3397 GCA_964414205.1 uncultured Bacteroidaceae bacterium
ATTATATCGTAATTTCAAGATGTTGCAGGCAAATTGCAAACAAATTTTTAGAGGTTGCAAAGAAATTTCAAGGATTTTTTTGGAGTTACACAAAATTTCTAAGCACTTTCTCAGCGTTTTATTTTTATAAAGACAAACTTTAAACTTGTTTCATAAAATTTTCAAGAATTTTCTAAACTACATTTTGAATTTGGTGTAGAGAAAAGTTTTGCCAAACCATTGAAATTACGATATAATATACTTAAAGGAAAAATCATGAAAACACTTTGTATCATAGCCGAATATAACCCATTTCACAATGGACATCTGTTCCAACTTCAACAAGCCAAAAAAGAAACTGATGCCGACACTGTAATTGTCATTATGAGTGGTTCGTTTACGTTGCGTGGAGATTTGTGCATTGCAGACAAATTCACTCGTGCAAATTGGGCAATCAAAGCAGGTGCTGATTGTGTTTTGGAACTTCCAACTGTCTACACTCTTTCAAATGCAACAAAATTTGCATTTGGTGCACTCAGAACACTGAAACCACTTGGAGATTTCACACTATCTTTTGGAAGTGAAAGTGGTGATTTGCAAACACTGACAAATGCAGTTGAATTTCTAAAAAACGAAGACAAAGAATTTCAAACATTGTTCAAAAGTTTTATGAACGAAGGCAACTCCGTTGCAAAAAGTCGGACACTGGCACTTTCACAGCAAGATGAAAACATGGCTGATTTGATTTCAACCCCAAACAACATTTTGGGAGTTGAATATATCAATGCAAGCAAAAAATTGAAAATGAAAAACAAATTTCACACCGTAAAAAGGTTGCATTCACAATCAAGTGACAATTTTATTTCTTCAACGGAAATTCGCAACAAACTGAAAAACTGTGAAATAGTTTCAAAGGGCGTTCCTCCGTTTGTAGATTTGCAATATCCTGACATGCAAAAGTATAACGCAATTTCTTTGTATGCGATAAATTCTAAAACAAGTGATGAGTTGTCAAAAATTGCAAATGTGCGTGAAGGTTTTGAAAATAGACTGAAAAAACAAAATTTTTCATCAATGAGTGAACTTATGGCGCTAACTTCAAAAAGATACACTCGTTCAACAATCAAAAGAATTGTTGCTTCGGCAACATTGGGGCTGTCAAACGAATTGGAAAATTTGGCAAACAATGAAGAAACCTATTTCCGAGTTCTAGCCTTGAATGAAGGAAGAAAAGACATTTTGAGTCTTCTTGGCAAATCAAACAAAAATTTGTTTTTGAAAGCAAGCGATTGTGCAGAAAACAATCCAGTTTTTCCACTTGTTCAAATGGATGAAAAAGCGCACAAACTTTTGCAAATTGTTTTGGACAAAATAGATTAGGTTTCAAGAAAATGATGTCATAAAAAATCTTATAGCACTATGATGGTGCTATTTTTTTTTATAAAAAATAAACTATTGTATGAACAAAATCGGTTTGAAAAACAATTCGCTATTCAACGCAAAAAGCACAAATATTGATTTTTGCAAAAAACACTTTGAAAAATTTAAAATTGGTGACGAAAAAAAGTTTTCGATTTTCAAAAAAAATTTTCCAGTTTTTTTGATTTCTGCAATGTGCATTTCAATTATGCTGTTGCTTGCAATAAAACCTGAAATATATCTAAACTCGGCAAAAGATGGTTTCATTCTTTTTGGCAACGCTGTTTTGCCTGCCCTGTTTCCTTTTTTCTTTTTCAGCAACATATTGACAGCACTTGGTTTGCAGTTTCAAATTTCAAAAATGCTGAAAAAACCAATAGAATTTTTGTTTAATTGTTCAAGTGTTGGTGCCTACACCATGCTGATGAGTTTTTTATGTGGCTATCCAGTTGGTTCAAAACTTATTTCTGACCTTTTTCAAAACGAGCAAATCACACAGGAAGACGCAAAAAAAATGTCAGTGTTTTCATCAACATCAAACCCAATTTTCATTTTGGGAACTGTTGCAACAGCCTTTTTACACAATCAGCAAGCAGGCTTCATCATTTTGATGTGTCACTATTTGTCAGCAATAATCTCAGGGCTGTTGTTCAGAGGCAAAAAAGTTGCATCGTCGTCAAGCATAATGTTGCACGTTGAAAAAAACGGAAACATCTTGTTGGATGCAGTTGAAAAATCCATGCAATCAATGTTGGTGGTTGGTGGATTTCTTTGCATATTCAATGTAGTTTGTGACGCAGTTCTAAACATTGGACTTATTGATTTGATATACAATCTTTTCAATGAAAAAGTCGATTTTTCGCTTCTCAAAACAATTATGCTTGGCTCAATAGAAATGACAAGAGGGTGCTATTTGACCCAGTTTTTGTCACTTGACCCAAAATTTTTGATTTCACTGTGTTCATTTTTCATTTCTTTTGGTGGCTTTGGCATCATCATTCAAAATTATGTCTTTTTGAAAAAAACAGGCATGAAATTTTGGCAAGTTTTGTTCAGAAAATTTGTTCAAGCCATAATTGCATTTTCAATCACCTATTTGTTTGCCCTTATTTTCAAAATTTAGGGCATTTTTCAAACTCAAAATTACCAAATGTTTTCAAAATTTAATAGAAATTTGTCAATAAAAAAAGTTGCTTGTCTTTGTGAATTATAAAAGTTTTTTCATTTTTAAATTATAAATCGTTTTTCCTTGTATTTTTGGTTAGCAAAAATTATAATCAACATATGTCGAATTTTGTCGAATTTCAATTTTTCAAAATAGCAAAATAATTGTCATAAAAATGTCATAAATTTTCGTTTATAAAAGATTCATATCTTATTATGAAAATATAATTTACTTTTTCCCACATGGAGGATTTATGAAAAACAATTCTTGGAGCAACACAGTGCTTGTTGCTTATTCTGCTATTCCCAAAATTTGCGATTTTGTGGATTTTTCTGTAAAAAACAGAACAACGTTTACTTATGGTGCAAAACATTTGCAAAACGGAATCGAAACAGAAAAATTATTTGATGAATTTTTTGAATTGCAAGACAAAAAAAGGCGTTTGATAAATTTGCATATAATAATATCGCAATGCACAGAAACGCTTCCAGCAAAATTGAAAAATGTTTTGCAACAGCGATTTTGTGAAAACAAAACCTATCAAGAAATTGCAGATACCGAACAATGCAATTTGCGAACGATTTTTCGGCGAATTGACAAAGCAATGATTGAATTTTCAGAAAAAATGAATTTGAAAGGATATACAGAAGAATGGATTGAAAATGAATATGGCGATATGAATTTTATCAAAGAAACCAAAAAACGACTAACAGATGAAGGTTATATGACAAAAGCAAAATGCAATTTCTCAAATAATTCCACTTTTTAAACTGAATATAAAAATTGAATAAAATATAACAACATTTATATGTTTATTTTTCATTGCAATTTTTT
>CAYPVP010000097.1:0-3352 GCA_964414205.1 uncultured Bacteroidaceae bacterium
GTCGGGGCTGATAAATTCCGGTGTTCCTGCTTTATGAAAAATAATTTTACGCTGTAAAAATAAAGTCAATCATTGCAATCATATTTTGCTGTCATATTTACGAAGAGAGAAATTTTTCAATTTCTCTCTTTATATTTTTTCTTTGGGTGCTATACCCTGTTTTGAAAACACGCAAACAAAATTTTTATTCTCTTTTGTCTATAAATTTAGTCTTTGTTGTCTGTCAAATTGAAAGGTGTAACCTGATAGACATAGTAGTTAAGCCAGTTGTAAAACAGCAAATTTGCAGTAGATTTCCAAGACATATTGACTTTTTTTGTTGAACCATTCACAAAATAGTTTTTCGGTGGGTCAATTTTCAGTCCCTTTTCCAAATCTCTTTCATACTCTTTTTTCAAAGTGTCACGGTCATATTCGCTATGACCTGTAAAGAAAAATTTTGAATTGTCTGTGGTTTTCAAAATTGCGATGCCACATTCCTCACCCTCAGCCAAAATTTTCAATTCTTTGGTTTCATTTGCAATTTCTCTGATTTTTTCTTCATCAATTCTTGTATGTCGTGAATTTGGAATGTAGAAAACATCATCCATTCCTTTTAGCAACATATCATTTTGAACATTTGCAGTCACAGGGAAAATGCCAAACAATTTCTTTTGGAGTTCAAATTTTTGAATTCCAAAGTGATGATAGAGTGCAGCCTGTGCACCCCAACAAATAAACAATGTGCTTGTAACATTTTTGTCTGCCCAATCCAAGATTTCAACAAGTTCATTCCAATATTTCACATCTTCAAAGGAAATTGTTTCAACAGGAGCGCCAGTGACAATCATGCCATCAAATTTTTTTTGTTTCACCTCATCAAGGCTCAAATAAAATTTTTGCATATGGTCACTTGACACATGAGTTGGCGTATAACTTGCTGTGTTAATCAATGTGATTTTGATTTGCAAAGGTGAATTTGAAAGCAAACGAATGAGTTGAGTTTCGGTTTCAACTTTCGTGGGCATCAAATTTAAAATTGCAATTTCAATTGGTCTTATGTCTTGCTTGCCTGCTTTTTTGTCACTCATGACAAAGATTTTTTCTTTGCGAAGGTTTTCATAGGCTGGCAAATCTTTTGGAATTATAATTGGCATTTAAAATCCTTTGACAATCTGAATTTCTTTCAAGTCAAAATGTCCGTATATTATAGTCTGTCAAGTGCTTGTTTGATGTCTGCAACAATGTCTTCTTCATCTTCAATTCCGATTGAAAGTCTGACAAGGTTTGATGGAATTCCACAATCAATCAAGTCTTGTTCTGAAAGTTGGCGATGAGTTGTTGTTGCTGGGTGCAAAACGCAACTTCTTGAATCAGCAATGTGAGTGACAATTTTGATGAGTTTAAGGTTTTCCATAAATTCACCTGCTTTTTCCTTTCCACCTTTGATTCCAACAGCAACCATTCCACTGAAACCACCGTTGAAATATTTCATTCCACGGTCATGATAGGCATCATTTTCAAGCCCTGGATATCTCACCCATTCAACATTTGGGTGGTTTTCAAGCATTTTTGCAACTGCCAAAGCGTTTGATGAATGTTGTTTCATTCTGAGGTGCAGAGTTTCACTGCCAAGATTGGTGATGTAGGCATTGAATGGCGACATAATTGCACCAATGTCACGCATAAACTGCATTCTTGCTTTCAAAATGTAGGCAGAATCTCCACCTTCTTCAACATAAACAATTCCGTGATAACTTGGGTCAGGAGTGTAGAAATCAGCAAAACGAGGGTTGCCATTCCATTGAAAGTTTCCTGCATCAACAAGCAATCCTCCAACGCATTGAGCATGTCCGTCCAAATATTTTGTTGTTGAATGAACGACAATGTTTGCTCCATGTTCAAAAGGTCTGACCAAAATTGGAGTTGCCAAAGTGTTGTCAACTGCAAAAGGAATTTGAAACTTTTGACAAATTTTTGCAAAACGGTCAAAATCTAAAACTTGAATTGAAGGGTTTGCAATGGTTTCACCAAACAACATTTTTGTTTTGTCATCAATCATTGCTTCAATTTGTTCGTCAGTCATGTCAGGAGTGATAAACTTTACATGAATTCCCATCTTTGGAAGAGTTGTTGAAAACAAATTGTAAGTGCCACCATAAATTGTTGACAATGCCAAAATGTTGTCACCAGCGTTTGCAACAGTCAAAACAGCAAACAGAGTTGCACTCATTCCTGATGAACAAGCCATAGCCCCAATTCCACCTTCAAGCATTGAAACCTTTTCTTCAAACGAAGCAACAGTTGGGTTTGAAATTCTTGAATAGATATGACCACATTTTGGAGAATCAAACAAAAAAGCAAGTTGTTCTGCTGTGTCATAAACATATGTTGTTGAGTTGTAAAGTGGCAAAACTCTTGGGTCGCCATTCTTTGGTTGATATGCGCCTTGAACGCAATCTGTTCCGATTTTTCCCATACTAATCTCCATTGGCTTGCGCCTATATGCCTTTCGGTATAAAAAATTTATCTATTGTTGACTTCTTTCAAAGTTCTTTCGACCAAACGCTTTTGTTCTTTTTCTTTTATTGCAGCACGTTTGTCATGCAATTCTTTTCCTTTGCAAACTCCAATTTCAATTTTGACAAGAGCCTGCTTGAAATAAACTTTGGTTGGAATCAAAGTGTAACCTTTCAAATCAACTTTGCCACGAAGTTTGTTGATTTCACTTTTGTTAAGCAACAAATTTCTTGTTCTTTTTGCATCCACATTGAAATAACTACCCTTTTCATATGGAGATATGTGAGCATTTATCAAAAGCACTTGATTGCCTCTGACAATGACATAACTATCTCTCAAATTGATTTGTCCATTTCTGATTGATTTGACTTCTGAGCCAACCAAAACAATTCCTGCTTCATAGGTTTCTTCTACGAAATAGTCGTGATATGCTTTTTTGTTTGTTGAAATTATTTTTTCCATATTCATATTAGATTATTATACAATATTATTTGAAAGTTTCAATCAATTTTGAAACATTTCCATTTTGAAAACATATTACAGCAAAAAGTTTGTTTTACAACTTGCATAAACCTAGATAGTTGTCTGACAAAAAACTAAACTCATATTCTTTTCAAAATACTACTTGTTTGCAAACTATTGTTCGCACAATTATTTTGTCATAATGTAAATTTCACATTATTGAAAACTTATATTTAAAAAGGCGACATTCTTTTGAATGTCGCCTCATTTTTGGGTTTCTTATGCTACTGTTCCTACATTGATAAGTGATACTATAAAAAATATCATTGCAGTGAGAAGGATGAGAACAAAAAGTGTAAGAGTGACAATTTTCAAAATACTTTCTTTTGAT
>CAYPVP010000098.1:0-3241 GCA_964414205.1 uncultured Bacteroidaceae bacterium
TCTTTATATCATTTTTCTTCTTTAATTCGTATGCTTTTAATTTTTTATCGTTTTCTTGCTATAATTGGTGTAATTTTATATTTTTTTGATTTTTTATTAGCAAATAAAAAACCTACACAAGCAAATTTGCTTTGTGTAGGTTTCTAATATCATTTTAGTTAGTATTAAAAAAAAATTTTCAACTAAATTTTGTTTGTAACTTTGATATATTGTTCACGGTCAGGTCCAACAGAAATGTATGAAATTGGACAACCAATTTTGCTTTCAACAAAACGAATATAATCACGGCATGCTTGTGGAAGTTCTTCAAGTTTTTTGCAATTTGAAATGTCTTCTTTCCAACCGTCAAACCATTCTGTGACAGGTTTTGCTTTACTAAGTTTGTCGCCATAAGGGAATGTTTCAGTTCTCTTTCCATCAACTTCATATGCAACACAAACAGGAACTTTTTCAAGACCTGACAAAACGTCAATTTTTGTGAGTGCAATTTCTGTTGCGCCTTGAACTTTGCATCCATATGCTGTTGCCACAACATCAAAACCACCAACACGACGAGGTCTTCCTGTTGCTGCACCATATTCATTTCCTGCTTCACGAAGGTCGTTTCCTTCTTTTCCAAACAATTCACAAACAAAAGGTCCTTCGCCAACACATGAAGAATATGCTTTGACAATGCCAATTGATTTGTCAAGTTTCAAAGATGGAGCACCACTGCCAATTGGAGCATAGGCAGCGATTGCGTTTGAAGATGAAGTCATTGGATAAATTCCAAAATCGATGTCACGAAGTGCGCCAAGTTGGGCTTCAAACATAATGCTTTTTCCGTCTTTTTCTGCATCAAGCAAGAAAGCACCAGTGTCACAAACAAAAGGTCTGACCCATTCTCCATAGGTCATCAACCAATCATATTGTTCATCAACATTGATTTCAGCACCATATGATTTGAAAAGCAAATTTTTCCATTCGACAATGTCTTTGAGTTTTTCTTTGATGTCATCGACATACAAAAAATCGCCCAATTTCAATGCTTTTTTCATAAATTTGTCGCCATAGACAGGTCCGATTCCTCTTTTTGTTGAACCGAACTTTTTATCTTTCAATCTTTCTTCTTCCAAGCAGTCTTGCATGACATGATATGGCATACAAATTGTTGCTCTTTCACTAATTTTCAAATTTTCAGGAGTAATTTTGATGCCTTTTTCAACAAGTCGACCAATTTCATCGTGCAAATGTTTCAAATCAATGACCATTCCTGGTCCCATAACATTTACAACATCATCACGCAAAATGCCTGATGGCAAAAGGTTCAAAATGAATTTACCTTTTTCGTTGACAACAGTGTGTCCAGCGTTGTTTCCGCCTTGATAGCGAACTACAACGTCATAATCTGCTGAAAGAAGGTCAACCATACGGCCTTTTCCTTCGTCTCCCCAGTTAATTCCAACAATTGCTGTGTTCATTTTTGTTCTCCATTGGGCTTTACACCCTAAATATTTTTACAACCGAAGTCGCATTTTACAATTAGTTTTTAGAACTTGATTTTTTTGCTTCTTTTAAAGCAGGCTCAACAAAATTTTCAATCAAACGTCTTGTTTGCAAAGCAGAAATTCCAGTGTAATCTTTGCTGTCAATGTTTTCATCAAAACAATCTTGAAATTTTTTGAAAGCATCATCATTTTTCAATCTTTCAAGCAAATCATTTTTTGCTCCACATTCATTTTGTGCCTTTGCAACAGCAATTGAGTGTGTTCTGATGACTTCATGAAAAACTTGTCTATCTCCACCTTTTTTGACAGCGTTCATCATTATGTTTTCAGTTGCCATAAATGGAAGTTCATCTGAGACATGTCTAGCAATAACATTTTCATTGACAACCAGACCAACAACAATTTTTTTCATCAACAACATGATTGCATCTGCCGACAAGAAACTTTCTGCAAGAACAATTCTTCTGTTTGCACTGTCATCAAGTGACCTTTCAAGCCATTGTGTTGAAGTTGTAACAGCACAATTTATTGGCAATGAAACATTATATCTTGCAAGTGAGCAAATTCTTTCTGACAAAATAGGGTTTCGCTTGTATGCCATTGCACTGCTTCCAACTTGCAATTTTCCAAACGGCTCTTGCATTTCATTTTTGCTTTGCAAAAGTCTGAGGTCGTTTGCAAATCTAGCACAACTTTGGCAAAGTCCACTCAAAACTGACAAAATTTTGTAGTCAAATTTGCGAGTGTAAGTTTGTCCAGTGACTGCAAAAGTGTCATCAAATCCCATTTCTTTTGCAACCATTTTGTCAAGCAACATAACTTTTTCTTCGTCGCCATCAAACAACTTTTTGAAACTGGCACCAGTTCCAGTTGTTCCCTTTGCGCCTCTCAATTTATAGTTTTTTTGCAAATCAATGATGTCTTGCAAATCCATTGTCAATTCTTGCAAATAGAGTGCCAAACGCTTTCCAACAGTGGTGAGTTGAGCAGGTTGCAAGTGTGTGAAAGCAAGAGTTGGCAATTCTGCAAATTCCAATGCCTTTTTTGACATTGCCTCAATGACTTCCACCAATTCATTTTTTACAAGAGTCAAAGCATCAAACATCACAAGCAAGTCACTGTTGTCACCAACAAAACAACTTGTTGCACCCAAATGAATGATAGGTTTTGCTTTTGGACATTGTTCACCAAAAGCATAGATGTGAGCCATGACATCATGATGAACTTCTTTTTCTCTTGCTTCTGCAACATCATAGTTGATGTCGTAGATGTGCGATTTCATTTCATCAAGTTGCTCATCAGAAATTGGCAGTCCCAATTTTTTTTCAGCAGTCGCCAAAGCAAGCCACAATTTTCTGAAATTTGAAAATTTTGTATCTTGTGAAAAAAGTTTTTTCATTTCTTCACTTGAATATCTTGTTTCAAATGGATTTACAAAAGTATCGTACATTTTTTCCTCACAGAGTTCACAATTTGCCATATACACTCAAAAAGTATTTTTGTGATAGGTTGCCATCATCCAATCACAAAAACACTTTAAGCATAAATTTCTTGCATATTCAATTATGTTGATTTCCAAATGATTTTTTTCATTTGAAAAACAGATAAATTCCAAAAGCCGTTGCTCTTTTTTCAAAACTGTTTCTTTTCAAAATTTTTGCACAATTCCAATTTTGATAGTTGCATAATTCAAATTTGTGTTTGAGTTTTTAAAACTTCAAAAAACAAAATTTCATTCAAACAAAATAGCACTT
>CAYPVP010000099.1:0-3147 GCA_964414205.1 uncultured Bacteroidaceae bacterium
CTCTATTTTTTGTAATTTTTCCGTCAAAAATTACAAATTGCCCTGCATCAAAATTTGATGAGGACAATTTCAAATCAATATATTTTTTTGGAACGAATTGAAGCAATTTTTCAATAGAATTTATTCCAAGAAGATTCAACTTTTCCAAAGTGCTTTTTCCAACACCTTTTAAATTTGCTAATTCCATAATTTTGAATCATTCAACAGAAAGCAAGAAATAATAATGAGGTTGACCACCATAGTAGAAAGCAATTTCAAGGTCTGGGAAGCGTTTTTCAACTTCTGCTACATAATTTTGCACTTCATCTTCTGACAAGTCTTCACCATAATACAATGTGACCATTTCAATGTTTGCGTCGACAATGTCTTCAAGTGTTGAAATCAAAACATTTGGGACAGTTTCACCACAAGCAACAATTTCTTTGTTTGAAATTCCAATGATGTCACCAATTCTGACATCAAATCCATTCAATTTTGTTTTTCTAACGGCATGTGTGATTTCTGCAGTTTTGACTGATTGTCCTGCCGTCAACATTGTTTCAAAATTTTCTTCTACGCTTGCAAAAGAATCAAACACCATTGCTGCTGCAACGCCTTCTGGCACATGTTTTGTAGGAAGAACACGTACATCACAGTCGGCAAGTTCTTTTGCTTGTTCTGCTGCCAAAATGATGTTTCCGTTGTTTGGAAGAATGAAAACAGTTTTTGCATTGACTTTGTTGATTGCGTTCAAGATGTCATAAACGCTTGGGTTCATTGTTTGTCCACCCTCAACAACATAGTCTACTTGCAATTCTCTGAATATGTCAGCCAAGCCTTTTCCTGCACAAACTGAAATCATTGCATAATCTTTCTTTTCTTTCTTGATTTTTTCTTCTGCTTTGCTTTTGATTGCGCGATTTTGTTCCAACATGTTTTCAATTTTTATGTTGGCAATTTCACCAAGTTGCAATGCTGATTTGAGTGCTTGGTCAGGGTTGTTTGTGTGCACGTGAACTTTGACAAGAGTCAAATCACCAATGACCAAAACGCAATCACCAATTTCTAGCAATGTTTCTTTGTGTTTCAAGATGTCGGCTTCTGTTGTTTTTGCAAACAAATTTACAATGAAATATTCTGTGCAATAGGCATAAGTGATGTTTTCATAGTCATTGTCATAAAAGTCTTTGTCAAGTGATGATGAATCATCAAGTTTTGGAAGTGTTGTTGGTTCAACTGTTTTAGGAATTTCTTGCCCTGTCAATGCTGCAAAAAAGCCATTGAAAATGCACAACAAACCTTTTCCACCTGCATCTACAACGCCTGCTTTTTTCAAAACTGGCAACATATCAGGTGTTTTGTTCAAAATTTCTTCGCCTGATTTCAAAATTTCAACAAAAAAGTCTTCAATTTCAATTTGTTTTCTTTTGGTGATTGAAATTGCTGTTTCTGCCATCACACGAATGACGGTCAAAATTGTTCCTTCTTTTGGTTTTGTGACTGCACTATAAGCAATTTCAGTGCCTTGTTTCATTGCTTCGGCAAAATCTTTTGAAGTCAAAACATTTTTGTCAGAACAAACGACATCAAAACCTTTCATAATTTGTGAAGTGATGACACCTGAGTTTCCTCTTGCACCTCGCAAAGCACCTTTTGAAAATGCTTTTGCCACATCTGAAAGTTCATCAGACATAAGAGATGTTGCTTCACGAACAGCAGAAGAAAATGTCATATTCATGTTTGTTCCTGTGTCACCATCAGGAACAGGAAAGACATTGAGTTCATCAACCTGTTCTCTATATAAATTGAGGTATGCACTACCAGCCTCAATCATTTTTTTGAATTGTATCCCATTGATTTCTAACATTTCGCGTTTACCTCAAATGAACCATTATACTCGTATTCCAACGACATTTATGTTAACACTTTTCACAATCATTCCTGTAAATGATTCACAAGCGTATTTTACTGTGGTTGCCAAACTTTCTTTCACTGCATCAACATTGACGCCCAATTTCAGAACGACAAAAACTTCAATAATTATTTTGTTGTCAATGGTTGTGACTTTGACGCCTTTTCCGAAACTGCGACGATTAAAAAGCGCGCTCAAATTGTCTGTGAGCGTGCGAGAAACCAAATCGACTACACCATATGCTTCCGATGCAACTTGGCTACAAACCATCGCAACGGCTTCATCTGATATTGAAATTTTTCCATAAATATTTGATGTTTGAAGTGACATAATCTACCTTTATTCAAATTTTACACGATAAGGAGATTATTTGCAACTATTTAGAGAATTTTGTTAAATTCAGTTGCAAATATTTTAGATAAGTGATAATATTCATATGTTCAAGTGAATTTATCAGGAGGATAGATATATGTCAAGAGTTTGTTCAGTTTGTGGAAAAGGCAGAATGAGCGGAAATATGGTCAGCCATAGCCATCGTAAAACAAGACGTAGCTGGGCACCAAACGTTCAAAAAGTTAAAGTCATCACTAAAACTGGTGGAGTTGAAACTCAATACGTTTGCACACGTTGCTTGCGCTCAAAGAAAGTCAACCTTGCCTAATTAAATCACTAAAAAGTCGCCCATCTTTATGATGGGCTTTCTTTTACAATTTTTTACAAAATGATTTTCAATATTGTCCCACAAATAGATTTTCAATCAACTTGATTATACATGCCGTACACTGCTCCAATTCTGTTGACATTTCTTAAAATGATACATACAATAATATTGTTGCAACATTTTGTTGCACCTCGCCCACAGTTGCAAATGTGTGGCCTGGAACTAAATCGCCCACATCAGCAGATGTGTGGCTTTTTTTATTTACTAAATCTTCAATAAAAAATCGATGAATTTTTGTATTATATTACTTCAAAAAAATATTTTTTACCATGAAAAATACAATTTATTCAATTGAATTATGTAATGCTGAACGAAAGACTGATACATTTTGTGTTAGTCTTCTTTTTTTATTTTTCCTTTCAATGCTTCCCAATGTTTTTTCACAAAATCTACTAATTTTCCAAGGCACTTTGGCGCTTTGATGCAAATGAATTTCATTTTCAACCTCCACTATTTGGCATACTAAATTATATGCAGTGAAAAATTCAAAAAGGAAGATGAATTGAACTGTGGTGCATGCGGATATTCTACTTGT
>CAYPVP010000100.1:0-3140 GCA_964414205.1 uncultured Bacteroidaceae bacterium
GCTAAAATAAAATTTAATTTTCAATAACCATATAAGAATTAATATAACTCTACTAAATACAAAGAATCGAGCTCAGATGAACTCGATTCTTTTTCCCTCGCTTAAAGGTGTAATTCTTATTAAATTTAATTTATTTGTTAATTCCCTATGACTTACACCCATAAAAGTCCTTTTTATAGTTTAGAAATCAAAAATTAGTTGAATTGAATAGTCTGTTTAGAAAACAAATTATTTGTTTTCATTTTCACTTTGGTTTTCATTCTCTTTGTCTTCTATTGCTTTTTGCTTTGCAAGTTTTTTTTCAACAGCGCGTTCTTGTTGTCTTTCTTTGAAGGATTTGCCACTGAAACGTGCAACACGCAAACTGTTGAAGATTGTCATCAAAGACAGCCCCACATCTGCTACAACTGCCCATGCTAGTCCTGTGATGCCTGCAACGCCCAATGACATGAAAAGAACTTTGATAGCCAATGCAAAAGAAATGTTTTCGGCAACATTCAATTTTGTGAATTTGGAAAGTTTGTGAAGTTGTGCAAAAGTTTCCAAATCATCATTCATCAAAACGATGTCAGAAGTTTCAATTGCAATGTTTGAACCTGCTTTGCCCATTGAAACGCCAATGTCTGCTCTTGTCAAAACAGGTGCATCATTGATTCCGTCACCGATATATGCAAACAATTCATTTTTCTTGTTTCGTGTTTGCATCAATTTTTCCAATTCGTCAAATTTGTCTTGTGGCAACAATTCTGCTTTGAAATTGTCAACGCCCAATTCTTTTGCAACTGATTCAGCAACAATTTGGTTGTCCCCTGTGAGCATAACAGTTTTGATGCCGTTCTTTTTTAGATATTCAATTGCATTTTTTGAAGATGATTTCACTTTGTCGTTCAAATAGATTTTTCCCACCAAAACTGAATTGACAAAGATGTTGACAATTGTGCTGTTTTGATTGCTTTCACTTCTTGAAACTTCAACATGGTTGTTTTCAAATTGAAATTCAATGCCTTTTCCAGCAATTTCTTTCAAATTGGATGATTGGGTTGAAATGTTGTTTGATGAGTGGTTGTGGTCATGCCCACAGTCACAGTGCTCATCGGAGTGGCTATGGTCGTGTCCACAGTCACAGTGTTCATCGGAGTGGCTGTGGTCGTGTCCACAGTCGCAATGCTCATCGGAGTGGCTGTGGTCGTGTCCACAGTCGCAATGCTCATTTGAATGGTCATGGTCGTGCTCACAATCACAATTTTTTTCACGAACAGTTTCAACATAGTGATTTACAATTGCTTTTGCGATTGGGTGATTTGAGTTTTGTTCTCCAACCACAGCATAGTCAAGCAATTTCTTTTCATCAAAATCTTGCGAAAGTGATTCAATTTGTGTCACTTCAAATTCACCTGTTGTCAAAGTTCCAGTTTTGTCAAAAATCACAGTTTTTATGTTTGCAACAGAATCGATATAGTTGCTTCCTTTCACAATTGCACCTTTTTTTGAAGCATTTCCAATGCTGGCAAAATAGGACAAAGGAACGGAAATTGCGATTGCACAAGGGCAGGAAATGACAAGAAAAATCATTCCCTTGTAGATGCTGTTTTCAACGCCTGCGTGTCCTACAAAATAGAACATCAAACCAACGATAAATGCCAAAGCAATGACGACAGGAGTATAAATTTTTGCTGCTTTGCTGACAAAAGTTTCTGCTTTTGCTTTGCGTTCAGTGGCAGTTTCAACAAGAGTCATAATTTTTGAAACAGTGCTTTCGCTGTCATTTGTGGTTGATTTGATTTCAACCAGCCCATCCAAGTTTATTGAGCCTGAAAGAACTTTGTCGCCTTTTTTGATATAGACAGGCTTGCTTTCCCCAGTGATGCTTTGCATGTTCAGTGTTGCTGAATCTGAAAGCAAAATTCCATCAAGAGCAATGGTGTCGCCAGCATATGCCACAAGCGTAGAACCAATTTTGACATCTTTTGGAGCAAGTTCAACAATTTGTTCCCCGTTGCGAACTTTTGTTGTGTCGGGCTTGATTTTCAAGAGTGCATCCAAATTCTTTCTAGAATTGTTTATTGCACGCATTTCCAAAAATTTGCCAATTTGATACAAGAAAACAACCATCAATGCTTCCAAAGGTTGTTTGATTGCAAACGCTCCAATGACAGAAATTGCAACCAACAAGTTTTCATCAATGGAATGGCCTTTGAACAATTTGATTCCTGCTCGTTCCAAAGTTTTTGTCAACATCAACGCACCACCAACACAACTGAGTGCAAAACCAGCCGTGATGAAGGTTGTTGATTCAAACATGAAATAGCCAACAAATGAAAGCAAAACACCAATTGTAAAAACATAGGTGAACCAATCTTTCCACCAATGATATCCATTTTGTTTTTTGATTTTTGCCTCTTTGAAAGTGGTTGAAATCAAAGTTATGATGACATCAGGTTCTTTTGATTTCACAATTTTTTCGACTTTGCTTTGAACATCTTCATCGATGTTTGCTGAAATCGTAAGTTTTGATGTTGTAAATTGCAAAGAACATTCTTCAACCCAAGATTGAGATTTGAGTTCTTTTTCAACTGAACTTGCACAAACGGCACAGTCCAGTCCTTCTATTTTGAATTCCCAATTTTGCATAGTCACTCCTTTGTATGTTGAAAGCAAATTTCAAAAAGTTGCTTGATATGATTGTCGTCCAGAGAATAATATTTCACTTTTCCATCTTTTCTAGTCTTGACAATGTGAGTTCTGTTTAGAACACCAAGTTGATGAGAAGTTGCAGAATGAGTCATTTCAAGCAAATTTGCAATGTCACATACGCACATTTCATTTTGTAGCAACGCACCAACAATTTTCAAACGAGTTTTGTCTGAAAGTGCAGAGAAGATTGATGATGCTATTTCAAAATTCTCATCAGTTTCCATTTCTAATTTCACTTTTTCAACAACATCTTTGTGAATTGTGCAACAGTGCAATGTTGTTTTTTTGTTTTCAATATCCATAAGTTACTCCTTATATGAACATATGTTTGTATGAACATATAATAATATGTGCAAGTCTGCATGTCAAGTGAATTTTTAAAACATATGAAAGATTGTTCATATGTGAAAATAATATTAAAGGAAAATGAAGGTAACAAAACAAAA
>CAYPVP010000101.1:0-3103 GCA_964414205.1 uncultured Bacteroidaceae bacterium
ATACCACTCATACGTGTTTTTTGCAAGAACAAAAATTGTTTTTTAAGCCTCATTAAAATGTTTGAAATATCTCCCCAAAAAATCGTTCAAAATCTATATTTGTGTGTTTTTTTTCTATTCTTTTGTTTTTTGTTATTTTTTCTTCTTTTATGTTCTTTTATGTATGTTTTTGAATTTGGAGTTTGGTATTTTTTGTTTGTAGGTTTGGTTTGCGTTGGTTCAGTTTAGGTTAGATTTGGTTTGATGTGGTTTGAGCATGTTTGTGTTTGGGTTTGGATTTGTGTTTGAATTTGGTTTGGGTTAGATTTGGTTCATATTTGTTTGAGCAAATTTGTGTTTGGGTTCGGGTTTGGGTTTAGGTTTGATTTGGTTTGGTTTTTTTCTACATTAGCACATTGAAACCAAAAAAAACAGGTCATTCTTTCCATTTGAAAATTTTTCTGCTTTTTCCATTTTTTGCAAAACTTTTTCACCATTTTACTTTTGCAGTTATTTTTTTACTTATTTTTTTCATTGTTTTACTTTTTCAGTTGTTTTTTTGCTTTTTCGCTTGTCCTACAATTTTTCTTGCATAATTTTGCCTAATTCTCTTTTTTTATACAAAAATTTTGTTCTTTCAAAATATTTGTCGAATTTTGTTGACAGATTTTTCTTTTATGTTTACATTTCAATTTGATTTCAACTCTAACCAACGTTTTTGCTAAAATCACTTGGAACAAAAAAGCGACCAAAAAACAAAATGAAAAAGAAAAACTATCGCACCATAAAAATTTACCATTTGCTACTTTCTGCAATTTTTATTGTTGTTTGTTCAACAATTTTATTTTTTGCTTCCTTTTCTCTTTCCATTCATCTCAATTTCAGCAATTTGTCAACAGGCAACAACAAGCATTTGACATCTTGCACAAACGAAAGCGATTTTTCCAATCTACAAAGCAAAGACATAACTTTTCAACTGATAAATGACAAAATTTTTGCCGTTTTCTTGCACAACCCAGCCGTTGAATCCTATCACATTTCATTCGGAAAATTTTCTTGGTGGCAACAGTCTCCAAATTCCGATTTTGCCTTTGTCGAACTGCCTTTTCAAAATGACATTTCAACAGACAACACGGTTTTTATTGCTCGTGGCTACAACTTTCAAAACGAGCAAATCGTGGAGATTTCAAAAGCCTTTCCACACACAAAACCTCTCGACTCTCCCATTATTGAAAGTTTTCTAAACAATGTTCTTTCTTGGTCGCCAGTTGAAAACGCCTCTCTCTATGTTCTCAAAACAAACGATATGATTTTGGCATCAACAACAAACACCTCTTTCAATTTGTCCGATTCGTTTTGTTCTTCACAACTTCAAACACTTTCAATCATTGCCTGTCCAGTCGGCGAAGTCACAATGTTTTCTTGCTCAACGCCAACCACATTTGTTTTTTCTCCAACACAATTTGCAGATGCTCCATACAACATTTTTCAATGTCAAATCAACTCTGCAAACATAGTCTCTTGGGCACATTCTCCATCTAATGTTGAGTTTTTGCTCGCAATCAACCCAAAAGACATTTTTGACCATTCGCTCTACTTTTCAACAACAAACAACTGGTTTGAATTTGACAGTGCAATGAAAGGCAATCAACTGTATATCATAGCAAAAGACAAAAACGGCAACTTTTCTCTTCCCGTTTCGGTGACACTGCAATGAAAAAGTACATTTTTGCCAACTTCAAGGCTTCCATTTCAAAGTTGAATGCGATTATGCTTTGCATTGTCGTCATGATGTCTTGTTTTGCCTTTTCAGGGTGCAGTGAAATGCTTGACAACGAAAAACAAGTTTCCATTTCAGGCAAAATTTCTTTCAACAACACACCTTTGGCAAACATCATGGTGCAACATGATGAAAACACATCAAACACTACGTTTTCAAACAATTATGGCATTTTTTCATTAAAAAACCTGTTTCCAGGCGACACAGTTTCATTTTCTTCAACCAATTATCGATTTTCTCCATGTCTAATCATTGTTCCAAGCAAAGATAAATTTGACTTTGCAATCACTGCTTTTCCTAAAAATCTAGGTGATGATGACGATGATACAAATAATAAACCAACGCAACCAAATTTACCCGACACAAACCCAACAAATCCACCCGATGAAACCGAAACGTTTTCACTTCTTTTGGTGGAGTCAACAAACCCAGAATTGACCCTGACCAAAACTCAAAAAGCAAAAACAAACTCAAAAATAATTCTTGAAGCAATCGAAGATGAAAATTTTATTTTTGACGGTTGGTTTGAAGATGAAATTGTGATTGCAAATGGAAAATCGCTAAAAACTGAATATACATTGACTAAAAACGCAACAATATCAGCAAAATTTTCAAAAAGAAAAGTTTCAGAAACACCAAAAAACCTCTCACTTTTGCAAAAGGAACAACCTTTTTTGACCTTTTCTCGCTCTCCAATTTTAGAATCTTTCACTTTGTCAATTTTTGTCGAAGACATAGAATATACAGCATTTTTCAAGTTTGAAAACTCAAATAGTGACTCTTTTTCAAACCATTCTTTAATTTGCAAATTAGTTTCACAAGTTGACCATTTTGACGAAAAACTACAATTTTTTGAATTGTTTGTCAGTGCAGACAAAGACACAATTTTTGTTGATATTTTCAATTTTTCATACAACGGAACGCACAAAATTGAAGTGTTTCAAAAACAGCAAAATCTAAAAATGTCCCTGCCTTCACAAACAACATTCACTGTCAAAAATCAACTTCAAACCGTTTTTGATGTTTGCATCAAAAACAACACATTATGTTTCACGGATTTTTGCGAAACGCAGTGGGCAAATTTTACACGAACAAAGGTTTACGACTCTTTCAAATATGACATTTTCTTTGATGGAGTGCTTGTTTCATGCCTCTATGCAAAAGACTTTCATTCGCTCTCCGACACCAACAATTCATCAAGCCACACTCAATCTTCTCTTTCAACTTTCACCGTTCGGCACAATATGTTTGACTTGATACAACTTTTCTCTCCAAAAACCATAACAATCAAATCATCAGCCTTTGGCTATTTTTCAAATCAAATCACGCTTTTCATCTGATTGT
>CAYPVP010000102.1:0-3088 GCA_964414205.1 uncultured Bacteroidaceae bacterium
GGGCTTGGGCTTGGGCTTGGGCTTGGGCTTGGGCTTGGGCTTGGGCTTGGGCTTGAAAAAAGCAAATCTTTCGATTTGCTTTTTGTTTGTCTGTTTCATTTGAAAAACATTTTAGTCGTTTGCTTCGTTTTCATTTTCAGGTTCATTTTCAGTTTCAACAACTATTTTTGTTTCTTTAAAAAGTTCTGTTCCTGCAATTTTTCTAAATTCGGTTTCAAATTCCAAAGCATTTTGCAAATTTGGAACACTGACTCCTGCAACTCTCACAAAAAAACTATCCTTCTTGTTTTCAACAATTTCAAATTCCGTTTTTGCATCAATTTTTGCATCAATTTTTTTGATGATTGGAAATCCACCAAAACCAACAACTCGTGTTTCTGTGAGTGCCAAACCAACTTGTGCAAATTGCAACATAATTGCAACCAACCAGCAAACACCCAAAACAAACAAAATTGCTGACAATGAAGCCAAAATTATGAAGTCTTGTGATGCGCTATCATGCTTTACAAAATACAATGAAAGCAACAAAGCCAACATAACCAATGAAACGACAATGCACAAAGCACTGTTTACAATGTCACTTCTGAAACCCTTTTTTGAAGGTTCAAGAGTTGCGATGACTTTTTCATCACCAATCAATTTTTCAATATTTTTATTTTTCATTTATACGCCTCTTTCACTTTTCATTATATCACTATTGAATATAATATCAACAATTTTTTCATTCAAAAACGATTTTGTTTGCCAGCATATTCAGTTTTTATCAATTTTTTGCAAGCAATCATATTATGCAAGCATCTTTTTTGTGCCAATTACATTTTTTCATTTTTGTCTTCTGACAAAACTGTTTCATCATCATTCAAATTTTCTTCTTTGATTTGCAAAATTTCATCAGGTTCTTCAAGTTTCATCATTGTTCGCAATGTCAATGTTATGGTTGGAGTCACCAAAAACGCCACTGCCCATTCAATTGGAACATTCAATGCCATTGCCCCAGCAACCAATGCCGACAACCCTTCTATGTTTTGAACTTTGGCAAATACTGCCATCATGGCAAAAACCAAAGCAGTGTTTGTCATCGCTCCAACAAGTCCCGAAACCGAACTTGCAACAACAATGCAAAACTTTTTGTTTGGAACTCGTTTTTTCTTTTTTGCATGCAAAACCATTCCCTTTCTGATTGCCGTGTATGTAAAATAGGAAGTCACAGGAATCATTATTCGTGGAAAAATTGAAATTAGAGGATTCAAAAATATTGCTGATGTCCCTGAAAGCAACGAACCGCACATGCTTGCAACACCAAAAGCAAACCCCATGACCAAGCCAACTTTCAAATTTTGTGCTTGACAACCAATCACAACTGCCATAACTGGCAAAACTGCAAGCGACAAAGGACCAATTTTGATTGGAACAAAAACAAAAATCAACATCAACGAAATCAAAACAGCAGTCACTGCAATGTCTTTTGTCGAAAACTTTGCTGAGTGTTTTTTGCGTTTTTGTTTTTTCACAACTCCTGCATTTTGAACCACTGACTGCATTGCATCGTCAAAATTGTCAACATTCATTTGCTCGCAATAAAACTTTTCCGATTCGCAATTTGTATAATTTTTTATCTTTTTATTATTCACCTTTTTTCTCGCTTCCCTCTTTTTTGCAAAACAAATTCAACAGCATGATTTAGGCGTGATTATACTCAACAAACATTTTTTTGTCAAACACCAAAATCAATCATTCTTTGTCGCAATCATCTTCTTTGCTTGCATCTTCATTTTTTCCATTTTGAACTGCATTTCTGATTGCTTTTGCCACCAAGTTTGGAAGTGCTACGCTCACGGTGAAAAAATCGGCATTCACATCTCCACTTGCCATGCCAAAAATGGCATCTCCATCATACATTGTGTGAACAGGTTTGATTGCCAATGGATAGCCATCATGTGCAATGTCGCAAAGTCTGTTCATTTGGGTTTTTGTGAATTTTGCATTTGTCAAAACACAACTGATTGTAGTGTTCTTTCCTTTCAAATTTTGAAATTCGCCCAACTTTTCAATGGCTTTTTCACTGTTTATTTTCATGCCAAAAATGTTTGTGCCTGCAACAACTTTGCCGTTTTCATCATAGACATCACCAACTGCATTCACAACGGAAATGACTGCAACTTCTGCCCCTCCAATTTTTCTGGTGGCATAGCCAACTCCGCTTTTTTTCGCTCCAATCATTCCCAAAATTTTTCCGACAGTTGCTCTGCGACCTGCTCCAACTCGTCCATTTTGGAAACCATCAACAACAGCGTTTTTTGCACAGTCATAGCCCATTTGTTTGTCAGGATAGTCAAACTTGCCACACTCCAAATCATAAATTGATGCACCAACTACAATCGGAACAAAAAATTTTCCTGCATCATAACCTTTTTTTCTTTCACGCAAAAATTCCATGACGCCACATGATGCTTCCAAACCATAGGCACTTCCACCCGACAAAACAACAGCATTGATTTTTTCAACAGTGTTTTCGCTTTTCAACAAATCTGTTTCTCTTGTGGCAGGCGATGCACCTCGCACCGAAACGCCTCCCACTGCTCCATTTTCTGCCAAAACAACCGTAACTCCTGTGTTGTTATTGTTCAAATATCCAATTTTGAAATTTTCGAGCATGAATTATCCTCCAATTTTGAGCAATCTTCTATACTTATTTTGGTTTTTACAACTTTTTCTCTTTCGTTTTGCACCTTTTGGCAAATTTTTACTTTCCATTGTGAACATTCTTTTAAGATTTTTTGTAAAATTGATTGTTTCACCTTGTTTTATGCCATTTTCAGCAACACATAGCAATCTCTTTCACAATGCTTGCCTTTGATGACGCATTTCTTTCTTGCATTATAATTTCCAAACTAGCAAAAGTCAATCAACAAGACAACTTCCAACATTGCAAGCACACAAAACAATTTCCAACAAGTCCACAAAATTTGTCATTTGTCCTTTGTCCTTTGCCCTTTGTCCTTTGCCCTTTGCCCTTTGCCCTTTGCCCTTTCCCCTTTGCACACATACTACGCTTTAATCTTACAAACAAAACTAAAAATTCAACCAA
>CAYPVP010000103.1:0-3040 GCA_964414205.1 uncultured Bacteroidaceae bacterium
ATATATCATCTTGAAATGCTGGGTTAGGAATGCTAAAATTGAGATATAAAACAAATTGAATGGAGTGTGCCTATGAAGATTTCATTTTTAGGGGCGGCTCATCAAGTTACGGGAAGTTGTTTCTTGATTGAGGCGTGTGGCAAGAAGATTCTTGTTGATTGTGGCATGGAACAAGGACCAGACATTTTTGAAAGGCAAGAACTAAACATTTTTGCTCCAAACATTGATTTTGTTTTGCTAACCCATGCTCACATCGACCATAGTGGAATGTTGCCATTGCTTGACAAAGAAGGCTTTAAGGGAGAAGTTTTTTCAACTGAGGCGACAGCAAGTTTGTGCACAATTATGTTGAAAGATTCGGCTTTCATCCAAATGCAAGAAAACGAATGGAAAAATAAAAGACTTGCAAGAGAAGGCGTCAAAAGCACGCTTGAACCAATTTATACAATTGAAAATGCTGAAAGCGTGATGAAAAAATTTAGAACTACCTCGTATGGAAAAATTTTGGAATTGTGCGACGGCATAAAAATTAGATTTAGTGATGCAGGCCATTTGCTTGGTTCTGCCATCGTCGAAGTGTTTGTAAAAGAAGCAGACATTGAGCGAAAAATTGTGTTCTCAGGTGATTTGGGCAACTCTGAACAACCATTGTTGAACAACCCATCCACAATTCAAAGTGCTGACTATGTTGTCATTGAATCAACATATGGTGACAGAGAACATGAAAAGCAACTTGATTGCCTTGATGAAATTGCTCAAATCATTGACAAAACTTTTGAAAGGGGAGGCAAAATTGTCATTCCGTCTTTTGCTGTTGGAAGAACACAAGAACTGCTTTACTATTTGCGACAAATCAAAGAGAACAACATGGTCAAGTCAATTCCTGATTTCAAAATTTATCTAGATAGTCCTTTGGCAATAGACGCCACAAACATTTTCAAAAATGTGGACAAAAAATATTTGGATAAAGAAGCAAATGACCTCATTGCAAAGGGAATCAACCCTATTGCCGTTGCTGGCTTGAAATATAGCATCACAACTTTGGAATCACAAGCAATCAATGAAAATCATGAGCCTTGTGTCATAATTTCGGCAAGTGGCATGTGCGAAGCAGGAAGAATTAGACACCATCTAAAACATAATTTGTGGAATTCTAAAAACACCATTTTGTTTGTTGGATATCAAGTTGTTGGTACACTTGGGTTCAACATATTGAGTGGTGCAAAAAAAGTTAGACTATTTCAAGAAGAAGTGGCAGTGAATGCCGAGATTCGCAAGTTGCAAAACACAAGCGCTCACGCAGACAAAACTGCTTTAAAAAATTGGTTGTCTGCATTTGAAGAAAAACCTAAAAAAGTTTTTGTTGTTCATGGAGATGAGCGTGTTTCTGAAATGTTTGCAGAGGACATCAGAAACAACTTGGGGTTGGATGCAGTAGCACCTTTTTTTGGTGAAGAATATGATTTGACAATTTCAGGTGCAAAAATCAAAGACGCAATTCAAAGAAAAAGAATTGTCAATTTGAAAAAAATTAAAAAATCTCGTTCGCTATCCTATCAACGCTTGCTTGACATTTTTGATGTTGTTCAAAAAATCATAGAAAATGGTGATGGACTGTCAAACAGAGAATTGGAAAAAATGACAAAAGAACTTGAAAATTTTGCAAAAATTCACAAATGATGTGTCTTGTTTTTTAGCAAATGAATATGATATTAGACACGAAACATGGGGGCTTTGACATGACGCAACTTGAACAAACAAAGAAAATTTTTGATGATGAAGAATTTTATGAAAAGGTTTTGAAATTCAACGCAATGGAAATTTGCGAAAATTCAAATTGTAAATTTGTCTTGATTGCTGGTCCTTCTTGTGCTGGAAAAACGACAACAGCAAAAAAATTGAAACACAATTTGCGAGGGCTTGGAAAAACAGTGTACAGCATTTCTCTTGATGATTTTTATTTGCCAAGAGAATGTTGTCCAAAAGATGATGAAGGAAACATTGATTTTGAATCGATATATGCTTTGAATTTGCAAGAAATTCACAAAGTGTTTCAAAGTTTGCAAAATGAATTAAAAACAGTTTTGCCTGTTTTTGATTTCAAAAATCATTGTCCAAGTGACAAAACTTTTACAATTTTGCCTACAAATCAAGACATCTATATTGTTGAAGGTTTGCATGCCTTAAATCCGTTGATTTATTCTGATTCAACAAATTTGGACAGCATTTATAGAATCTATCTTGACTCGTTCAGAGAAAGTGGAGAAAAAAGATATGAATCAAGAATGTTGCGACGAATTGTGCGTGACTATTTTCATCGTGGTGCATCGGCAGAAAAAACTTTTGAAATGTGGGCAAGTGTTGTGGCAGGCGAGGACAAATATATTCGTCCTTTTGCAAAACTTGCAGAAGGAACTGTAAACACATTTTTTGACTATGAAATTGAAGTTTTGAAACCATTTGCTATCACAATTTTGGAAGAAGTTGCTGATGACAACCAGTTTTTCAAAATTGCAAATGAAATTGTGAAAAATTTGCAAAATGTTGGTCAAATTTCACCTTTTGCCGTTCCAGAAAAAAGTTTGTTGCAGGAGTTTTTGCCACCTCAAAATCTGTGGAGATAAAAAATTAAAAAAAGTTGTGAAATATAATTGACTATTTTTTTAAGATTTCATATAATGCAATAGCTTGCTAGTGGAAAACAGCGTTTGACCGACAAACAGGCAAAATTGTTCCTGAAAAAATTACGATTTCCAATTCGACAAAAAATAAATTTTTTTGTGAAAAAATGTGGAAAAAAAGTTGACATTACCGATTGTATATGATATTCTTTCGTAGCATTCGAGTGAACAACTTGTAAAATGCGGGTGTAGTTCAATGGTAGAATCCCAGCCTTCCAAGCTGGTCGCGTGGGTCCGATTCCCATCACCCGCTCCAAACAATCCGATGGTGGATCGTTAACCTAGTAGGGAACAAAATGAGCCTGTAGCTCAGTTGGATAGAGCAACGGCCTTCTAAGCCGTGTGTCGGGGGTTCAAAT
>CAYPVP010000104.1:0-2989 GCA_964414205.1 uncultured Bacteroidaceae bacterium
ATATTGCTATAATGTGTGGAAAATTGTGTGGAAAATCACAAATTTCAAATTCGCCAAAAAAACAAGGAGTCGCATGAAAAAACTAAAACTTATTCTTCCAATCGTTGCTTTGCTTATAGTTGCAATTTCATCGGCTGTTACATTTTCTTGGTTTGCTGAACATACAAATGTTACAGTTTCAAATTTGCAATTTTCTTCACAAGCAAAATCTACTTTGAACTTTGTTGTTGACAATCAAAATCAAGTTTTGGCAAATGGCGAAAAACTCAAACCATTCAATGGACAAACTGGTGTTGATTCAAACGGAAAATGGATTTGCGACAATCAAGACAATGTTGACAAAACATACGTGGCAAAATATCCATTGTCATTCATGATTGCCGATGCCTCAATCAAAGAGGGTGACAATGTTGAAATGAAAGTTAACATTGAGATGGCACATGTTTCAAAAAAAGATGGAAATGTTTTTGTGGTCAATGAAATTTTGCATTCATTTGATGGAGGAACAAGCAAGGGCTTTACTTGGTCGATTGAATGGAACCCACAAGATACAAAACTTACAAATGGAATTGCAACTGAAACAGTTACACCATATGGAAAACTGAATGACACATTTCATGTCGATGAAAATTCACAAAAAGTTGGTGCAAAATTTCCGATGTTTACAACCATAAACAGTTATTTCAACATTTATTATGCTCCCGAAGTTTCATTTTGGAAAGAAAATTTCAACACTACTCCTTCTGACACTATGTATCAAAACTATATGTTTTCAGAAAGCAAATATAAGGGTTGCACATTTGAAATTATGGTGACAGTTGAAATTGCAAAGGTGACGCTATGAGAAAAAGTCTTGCAATCACGCTTACAATTTTTATTCTGACAATTCTTGCAATGACCATAGGAATGTCTTATGCATGGTTTTCTGCAAATGGCGCTGCACAACAAAACATTGTGCATGAAGCATCTTCTCCATCAGCAAACATCGTTGTTGAAAAAACATCACAAAGTGGCACTTTGAATCCTGCAATTGCAACAGTTGATGACTATGGAAGTCCGTCCTACATTTCTCAACCCGAAGCATTCAGAAACTACATTGGAAATGGAGATGTCGCAGTTGCAAATTACAATTCAATGTCAAATCATTTTTTGACAGTTCGAGATGGTGTTATGCTTGAAAAACCAGCGACATCAGTGAATGTTGGTGGAAAGTTCAAGTTTGAAGGTATCGGAGATGACGGAACTGCAAATGGAGAAAGAACTATTGTTGTTGAATTGGAAGCCATTGACACCCTCTCAAACCAAAAAGTGAATGTTGCAAATTTCAGTTTTGAATTTAAACATGATGTAAAAAGCGATTTGACAACGACAAGTAATAAATTTCAAAACAAAGATAGACAAAATTTCATTTTGAACAGTGTCACTCACGAAAACGTTATGCTTTTGAGAGTCAAACCTTCTCAAAAATCTACTGATTGGAATTGGTTTGAAATGTCAATCTATTTCTCATCAGTTGATGATGAATTGGACTTTGGACTTAGCCTTAAAAATATAAAATTTAGAATAAACTTTATTGCGGTGTAAATTTATGAACAAAAAACTTGCATTTATGCTTAAATCAATAGGAATTGTGGCAGTTGTCATTGCGCTTGTTTGTGCAGTGGCAATTCCTACTGTTGCCTATTGGTTTGATTCGGGAAGTGCAAGTGGTGAAACTGAAAATGTTGTTGTTGAAGAATTTAACCCAAATGAAAAATATATGCTGTTTTCGGGTGTTTTGAACCAAATTGTTGACGCATCAAATGTCAATTCTATGGTCATGACAATGTCTGAGATGAAAACAAAACTTTCATATGATTCAGTTTTGAAAAAACTTTGCTATCGTGAAAATGCAGGCGACATTCCATTCACTCTTGATGGAATGATGATGACTGGCTATACAGGGCTTGTGAGTGACATCATTGTGCCATCAAGCAAAAAAATTGTAGTTGATGGCGATTTGACAGAATATCAAATTGCTGTGACAAAAATTTCTAACACAACATTCAGTTCGGCAAAAAATTTCATCACATCAATCACATTTCCTGCAAGCATAACGGAAATTGCTTCTTATACATGCCAAAACATGAACAAACTTCAAAATGTAAAAATTGTTTCAGATGGCAGAATTGATTACTCTTTGAAAATTGGACAAAATGCCTTTGCTTGCGCTCAAAAATTGCAAAAGGTGGAATTTGTGGGAGATTGGAATGTTTCTAGCAAAGTGAAAGTTGGTCAATTTGCTTTTCTTGCTTGCACATCGCTTGTTGATGTGTGGTTCAATTCTACAACTGCATACATTCCAACTTTTGACAACATGGCGATTTATGCTGTCAATTCAGCATTGAAAATTCATGTTGATTCTGCACTTGTTTCAAACTATCAAACATTGTTTGGAAGTGTTGGTCAAGTTGTTGCAATTTGACTGAATGAAAACAAAGATGTTCTGGTTGATGTTGAATTTGCGTTGCCAATTCAATGAAAAAATCAACCAAAAATGCTGTATCCAATCTTGGCAATTCAATGAAAAACGAAACCAATATTGCAATATCAATGAAACTATGATATAATAACTTACTTATATAAATAATAACGCACATGTGCGTATGCGTGTGTAGAAAACAAGAAAAAAACCGTACGCTTCAGATAGACCGTACACAAATAGAACAAGTACTAATCAATCTGATTAAGAATGCCAAAGAAGCATG
Source organism: uncultured Bacteroidaceae bacterium (assembly GCA_964414205.1). Taxonomy (GTDB): domain Bacteria; phylum Bacillota; class Clostridia; order Christensenellales; family CAG-917; genus STD2-102. Next base: position 2,748 of record CAYPVP010000104.1, read on the forward strand.
TAGTAAAGTAGATACCCCGCTGATAGAAGTGAAGATGGCTTCAACGCTCTCCTGGCAATGCCTTATTACAGTTCAAGACAATGGCGGAGGTATTCTGCCGGAAGTTTTGGATAAGATATTTGTTCCGTTTTTTACCACCAAACCATCCGGCTCGGGAATCGGTTTAAGTCTGTGTAAGCAGATTATGAATCGCCATGGTGGGAATATAACGGTGCAATCTACTGTAGGAAAAGGTAGTTGCT
>CAYPVP010000105.1:0-2868 GCA_964414205.1 uncultured Bacteroidaceae bacterium
GAAAATTCAAAATTTGTTTTGAACCGGAGGTAAATTTTAGATGAAAAAAGAGAATGGCTATGTTACTATAATAAATGTTTGTATTTATTTAATTTAAGATAACAAAATAATCATATTTTTTCTTATTCCAAAATAATACATAACTAATCAAATAAATATAAAATTGAAAATTCAAAATTTGTTTTGAACCGGAGGTAAATTTTAGATGAAAAAAGAGAATCCTGATTACATTTCAGAATTGAGAACACCAATAAACCCACCAGAAAAACTTGTTGTAGATGGACAAGCAATTTTTGGAACATTTGATGGTCCACTTCCAGTGATGAATTTGCTTGAATGCAACCATCCTGCTGGAAAGGCTTTGCCAAACTTCTTCAATCGTCAAAGATTGACACAATGGGAAGCATTTGAAATTTGCATGAAAGATGGAATTTTGGTTTCAGCAGTTTACAATATGAATGCAATTGGATTCAGCATACATATGTTCTTTGACAAGAGAGACAAATCAGTCAAGGCTTGGCAAAACTTCAATGTCGGAAGCAAATGCGTTTGTTCTGAAAATTTGATTGGTGGAGCAGTGACAAAACTTGTTGAGAAAAAACGTTCTTCATATGTTTTGGAAAACTCTTTGGACAAAAAAGAAGCACATTGCACAGCATTTTCAACCAACAAAAAATTTGGAACTGTAAAGTTTGACATTGATGCAAAATCAAATATGCCACCATCAGTTGTTTCAATTCCTTTTGGAAAAAATATGCCTCTTTATTCACATAAAGAATTTTTCACAAATGTCACAGGTTCATTCTCAATCAACGATGAACAATTTGTCATTGATGAAGACACAATGGTCATCATTGACGACCACAAAGGATATTATCCATTTAAATCTCACTATGATTGGCTCACTTCAATGGCAAGAGTTGAAATTGATGGCGAAATGAAATATGCAGGTTTCAATTTGACTGCAAACCAAACAATCGATGGTGACAAATACAACGAAAACTTGTTGTGGATTGATGGAGAGGCTTGCCCACTTCCACCAGTTGTGATTTCACATGTCACAGAAACACGTTGGTTGGCAAAAGACAAATATGGCAGAGTGGAATTGTTCTTTGACATTGACAATGGACATCACATTGACTTCAATTTGGGCGTTGTGATGAGCAAGTATTATATGCCATTTGGAAAACTCACAGGATTCATTGTTGACAATGATGGAAGAAAAATTGTTTTTGATGGATGCGATGGCATGGGCGAAGACAAATCAATGAGAATTTAGTTGAAAAGAAAAAAGCATTGCAAAAGCAATGCTTTTTTAATTTTTCAGCCCAAGCCCAAGCCCAAGCCCAAGCCCAAGCCCAAGCCCAAGCCCAAGCCCAAGCCGAAACTCTAACTTGAAAAATTCTAAATTTTAAAAAATCTTGAATAAGTTTGACACTTGCGATTTTTAGTTCTATAATACCATTACCTTAGGGAGTAGTAGACGCTAAAATAGCGTGATATGTCAACATTCTGACAAAAATTTTGTCTGGTATATCTTAAATTGCGAGACTTTGGATAACATAATGGTTGTCTGAAGTTTTTTTTATAAAAGGAGCAAAAGAAAATGGCACTTGAAATTATAATTGCATTGGTATTGTTTGCAGTAGGAATTGTTCTTATTGTCAAAGGTGGAGATTGGTTTGTTGATGCTGCATCATGGATTGCAGAAGTTTTGGGAATTCCACAATTTATTGTTGGTGCAACCATTGTCAGTTTTGCAACAACTTTGCCTGAATTGTTGGTTTCAGCAATTGCTGCTGCACAAGGTGAATCAGCCATTGCCATTGGCAATGCTGTTGGCTCGGTCACGGCAAACTCTGGACTCATCATGGCAATTGCTTTGATTGTTGCTCCATTTGCATTGAAGCGAAAAGATTTTGCATTGCAAGGCTCTTTGTTGCTTGCATCTGTTGCATTGTTGTTTGGACTAAGTTCAGGAGCGTTGGTTGATGGTGCACAATTTGGACTCAACATGTATCTTGGCATTCTTTTGTTCATTCCTCTTGTGATTTTCATGACATACAATGTATTTTCTGCAAAAAAAGAAATGAGTGCAGGCAAAACGGCTATGCTCAACAATTATGGCATGAAAGCAGATTTAGAAAAAGTTGTTGTGGCAAAAGACAAAAAAACAATTGTAAACAACGTTTTCAAGTTTGTGTTTGGACTTGGTTTCATTGTTGGTGGCGCTCAACTTTTGGTGGACTATGCTTCAAGTTTGGCAGAGATGGCTGGAATTCCAAAAGAAGTCATCAGTGCAACAATCGTTGCTGTTGGAACAAGTCTTCCAGAATTGGTGACCATGGTGACTGCTTTGGCAAAGAAAAAAGGTTCAATGTCAGTTGGAAACATCATTGGTGCAAACATCATTGACATCACTTTGATTTTGCCAATTTGTGCTTTGATTGCTGGCACAGCAGGTGGTGCAGGAACATTTTTGCCTGTTGTTTTGGAAAATATGGTGTTTGATTTTCCTTTCTGTTTGGGAATTGTTACAATTGCAATTCTTCCAAGTTTGTTCACTCAAAAATTCCAAAGATGGCAAGGCATTTCTATGCTTACAGCCTATGTTGCATACAATGCGTTGATGATTTCAAACATCTTTGTAAATTTTGTATAGTATGAAATTTGCAAAAAATAAATTGCCACAACTGATTGAATTGTAAAATTTAATTTAAAGCAATAATTAGATTACAAATTGAACTACTGTTGCAAACAGAAAACTATATTAAAAACTGTTGCAAACAGAAAACTATAATTCAAAATTGAAGAAAGTTTCAAATTGAAACAATAATTCAATTTGAATAATAATGTATTCAAAAAATC
>CAYPVP010000106.1:0-2699 GCA_964414205.1 uncultured Bacteroidaceae bacterium
GATTTTATGTTTAATTTTATTTTGTTTGCATAAATTGAAATCGCTTAATAGGAATTTCATATTAGTATTTAATTTATTTTGTTTTCGCAAAATTTAAAATTTAAAAATTCAGTATTTATGGTGCAATGGTTATGGTTTTTCAATTTCATTTCTCATAAATTGAAGAATTTTGTTTTCCATACGGGACACTTGAACCTGAGAAACTCCAAGTTCTTTTGCAACCTCAGTTTGTGTTTTGTCACGAAAATATCGGAGAATTATAACTTTTTTCTCTTTTTCAGGCAATTCTTCAATGAGTTTTTTGACCAACAAATTGTCTATTGAACGGTCATTGTTGGTTTCTCCAACAATCAATCTTTCAATCAGTTCGCCTGAATTGTTTTCAGATTCTTGATTTATCGAAACTATACATTGTGAGGCGTCCATTGCAAAAACAATTTCTTTTGGGTCAATGTCTAGTGCAGTTGCTATCTCATCAATGCTAGGTTCGGCTTGTTTTTCAGATTTATATTCCTCAATGAATTTTGCAATTTTGTATGACAAAGTTTTGATAGCGCGCGACACTTTGATTGCACCATCATCTCGCAAAAATCGTTTAATTTCGCCAACTATCATTGGAACTGCATATGTCGAAAACTGAACATCAAAACTGCAATCAAAGTTGTTGATTGCCTTGACAAGTCCCATAGCCCCAAGTTGCAAAAGGTCTTCAAATTCAAGTCTTCCATAAAATCTTTTTGCGATTGACTTGACCAAAGGATAATTTTCTTTGATTAAGGTTGCCTTTGCTGTTTCATCTCCATTGTGAGCATCTTCAATGAGTTGCATTGTAATTTTGTGTTCTAGCATTTTTCCTCGCCAAAAATTTTTGTCATAAAAATTGTTACACCTTTTTCAGGGTTGCTTTTTACACTCAAACTTGACATAAAGGTTTCCATGACAGTGAAGCCCATGCCACTTCTTTCGCTTTCTGGTGAAGAAGTGTAGAGTGGTTGCATTGCTGTTTCGAGATTTGCAATTCCAACTCCAAAATCAGTTATTTGTATTTCGATTTTCTCTGGATACAAATTGCATACGATTTCGACATCGCCTTGGTCGCGATTTTTGTAGGCGTGAACAACGCAATTTGTCACGGCTTCGCTCACGGCAGTCTTTATGTCATTGATTTCTTCCAAAGTTGGTTTTGAATCGACAGCAAATGCGCTGACGACACTTCTTGCAAAGCCCACGTTTTTTGCTATTGCTGGAATGGTTAGTTTCAAATGATTGGTCATGTTTTTCTCCTAGTTGAATTTTTCGATGATTTGAAAGAGTCCTGAAAGTTTAAAAACTTTTTCAACTTGTTTGTTAAGGTTTTTTACTGCAAGTGTTTTGTTTTTGGCTGACAATTTTTTGTAGCGTCCAATCAAAACACCAATGCCTGTGCTGTCCACAAATTCAACATGTTGAAAATCAATCAGCATCATTTTAAAATTGTTGTCCATAGACAAATTGTCCAAAGTGGACCGAACAAATTCTGAGTTGCTTTCATCAAGTTCGCCATACAAATTTACGGTGACAATGTTGTTGTTTTGAGAATAATTGATGTTCATGCGTGCCTCCATTGCTATGATAAAATAAAAATGATTTCTAAATTTCGCAATTTTACTCACAATAGGAATGATTTTGATGAATTTTGTTTTATGAAAAATATTCTTGATTATAATTTTAAAAAATTTAAAAAAAAATGTGAAAAAGTGTTGACATAATTTTTTTAATATTGTATTCTTTATGAGTCGTCAGGTGATGAGCGAAACCAAAAGAAAATCGTTTATTTATAAGGCGAACAGCTTTTCGGGGTGTAGCGCAACTTGGTAGCGCATATGGTTTGGGACCATAGGGCTGGAGGTTCAAATCCTCTCACCCCGACCAAGAAAAAACGAATGAATAGCCAAATCATTCGGGCCATTAGCTCAGTTGGTTAGAGCGGTCGGCTCATAACCGATTGGTCCGCGGTTCGAGTCCGTGATGGCCCACCAAAATTCATTCAAAACTTTTACAATAAATGTGGCCCGGTAGTACAGTTGGTTAGTACGCCAGCCTGTCACGCTGGAGGTCAGGGGTTCGAGCCCCCTTCGGGTCGCCACAACTTAGAGCAACAGCGATGTTGCTCTAATAATGAAAAATGTTATTTGTTTGGAGGTTTATGCCTCGGTAGCTCAGCTGGTAGAGCAATGGACTGAAAATCCATGTGTCGGTGGTTCAACTCCGCCCCGAGGCACCACTCCAAACAAAATAATGCTGGTGTAGCTCAATTGGCAGAGCAGCTGATTTGTAATCAGCAGGTTGTTGGTTCGATTCCGATCACCAGCTCCAAACGGAGAGGTTCCCGAGTGGCCAAAGGGAGCAGACTGTAAATCTGCCGTCAGTGACTTCGGTGGTCCGAATCCACCCCTCTCCACCAAGAAAACACATAATTTCAAAATTATGTGTTTTCTTTTTTTATGTTTTTATATTGATTTCATGTTGTACATGGCGATTAAATTGAAATTTCCTGTATATTAAGCATAGGCAGAATATTATGTATGGTTCTTAGATTGAAAATAGCGTTTGTATTAAATATAGACTTTATATTATACATGGTGTTTAGATTGAAAACGGCTTTTTTTAAGCATAGGCTGTATATTGAATATTGATATTTATATAAATAATTATCATTT
>CAYPVP010000107.1:0-2597 GCA_964414205.1 uncultured Bacteroidaceae bacterium
TTTTAGTTTATATATATATAATATGTCTGATTGATTTTAAAAAAAAAAAAAAAATAATTGCAAAAAAAATATCAAAAAAAGTTGTTAAAATCAAAAAGCGAAAAAAAATAAAATAAAAAACACAATGAATAAACATTCATAAAAATGTATAAATAACTGTGTGAAATATTGATTTGTTTTTTGGAGTATAGTTAGTTTTTTTAGTGTCGCAAATTTATTTTTTTTAGAATATGTTTTTTTTAAATTGTTTTTTTTGCCTATATTGTTTCTCAATTTGCGATTTTAAAAAGCAAAGTTTATTAAAAGCATTTTGTGTCTTCAAAATGTCTTTGTTTTTTTGCATCTTTGATTAAAAAATTGCATAGAAAAGTTTGTTATTTTCTTTTAAATAAGCTTTTTTATTATTGGTGAATGTTTTTGTCGTTCTGTCAGTTTTTCCAAATCAGTTTTTGCTTTTACGGTATCAAGACATTTTTTGACAATTTTGAACAATTCACTGTTTTCAGAGTAGTCAGCAGGAGCATAGAAGTCAATTCTGTCATGTTGAATCATGTTTTGAACTTGACCTTTTGTTTCGTCTTTTGGGTTGTAAACTCCAATTGCATAGCCACCTCTGTCTTGTGTTATGCTCATGCAAGGTATGTCTGTCAAACTGTCACCAATGTAAATTAGGTTTTCAAAAGAAATTCGTCGATTTTTGTGTGGTAGATAGTCATTGACAGAAGCGTCTGTTTCGTCCAAACAGCCTTTGTTGATTCTGTATAACATTTGTGTCTTTGAAATGTCGTTGATGATGATACGTGGCCACACAGCGTGTCCAGAGTTGTCGTAGAAGTAACTTGAAGCATAAATGTATTTGAAATGCTTTGCGATTGGTGTGCCTTCAATGATTTCTTTTATGCCAGCAGAGATGATGTAGTGTTCAACAGTGATGCCAAGTTTTTCGCCATAGGCATTGATTTTGTCAAACCATTCCAAAACACCATCAAACAAATCGACATTTTTACCTTCACTTTTCAAGTTTTCATAGGTTAAATTGTAGCCAACAGCACGAGCCTCTTTCAAAATCACAAAAAGAGCGCCAACAATCGATTCAAATGAATGTTCTTTGCAGAGCGAGTTTGCATAAGCCCAAAATTCGCTTGCATTATCATAGCCGAGTTTGGGAATTATGGTGTAGTTTTGCATGTCTTCTGGACATAGCGTTTTGTCAAAATCATAGCAAATTGCCACGATAGTTTTTTTGTTTTTCATGATTCACCCTATAACATTATATATATGTAAAAATCAAAATTCAACACAAACAATTTCAAAAAAGAAAAACTGCGACAAAATCGCAGTTTAAAAATCATTTTTGATAGGTTGTTGGGCAAGAGGTTGAAGACAAAATTGAAAGAAAATTTTCGAGTTGCAATTTTGCGTCTTTCAAATTGTGCGAACGAAAGTTGCCACATTCAATTTTTTTGCTTCCTGGAATTTCATCAAGCGAGAGAGCAAGAGCAATACAATTTTTTGTCAGTTCAAAAGCCTCATCTTTTGGCATGTTTCTGACAAGCAGATAGAACCCTGTTCTGCACCCCATTGGACCAAAATAGATGACATTGTCTTTCAACTCGCTGTTTCTGAAAACGGTTGCCATCAAATGTTCGATTGTGTGCATTGAAGCAGATGTCAAATATACTCCACCGTTTGGCTTTTTGAAACGCAAGTCATAGGTGAAAATGTCGCCATCTTTTCTTGAAAGATAAAAACCTTCTTCCAAAATGTTGTGGTCGATTTGAAAAGATTGAATTTTATTCACTTAGCACCTCTAAAAGAGTTGTGAAAATAGTTTCTGATTCAATAAAGCCACGAGCAACGCTTTTTTGAAAGTCAAAAGCAGCAGAATCATCAGCATTGTCCGAAACAATTTTGATTGAAATGCAAGCCGTGTTGTTTCTGAGTGCCGTGATGACAATTCCAGCCAGTTCCATGTCACAAACTGATGCATCAAAAGTGTTTGCCAAAAAATCTTTCTTTTGTTTTGAGCAAACAAATTCATCACCACTAGCGATTGTGACAACATTCAAACGATGTTGCAAATGTTGGTTGACCCAATTTATTGCTTGTTCAGACAAGTTGAAAAAAACAGAGTTTTTTCCTTCATATTGACCTAGCAAAGTGTTGTCAATGCCTGACAAATCAAATTGATAGTGGGCAACACGGTCAATCAAAACAACATCACCTGCTTTCAAATCTTTTGAAAAACTTCCAACAAATCCAAAATTTATGATGTAGTCAACTTTGTATCTGTCAACAACAAGTTGTGTTGCAGCAGCAGCCATAATTTCGCCAATGCCAGTTTTTACAAGATAGATGTAAGTTGTCTTGTAGACAAAAATTCTGACATGAACTCCACCAATAGTTTCATCACCGACCATTTGTCCAAGGCGCTGACACAATGGCAAGGCTTCTTTTTCCATAGCAGTCATAATTGCAATTTTCATAAACACCTCAAAACAAAATTATAGCATACAAACAAAAAGCCATCAAGCAAAACAAAACAAAATCAAAGAGAATGAAAAAATAACGAGAAAAAATAACAATGAAAAAACAAT
>CAYPVP010000108.1:0-2393 GCA_964414205.1 uncultured Bacteroidaceae bacterium
ATATAAGTGTTGGTAATTTGGAGTTGATTTGTGTGTGTATGCCTAATAGTTAATCGCTTTTCAAACCTATAACTCCTAAAATAATAAATTTAGTATAAAAAGACCACACAAACAACCAATTTTACACAAAAAAAGAACACACTAGCAAAAATGCTTTTGTGTGTTCTTTGATGGTGGAGATGATGAGATTCGAACTCACGACCTATGCGTTGCGAACGCATTGCTCTACCAACTGAGCCACATCCCCAAAATATTGTTTTCCTAATTGAAAAATAAATTTCCAACAGCATTAAAACTATATCTAGTAGATTAAACAATTCCGAACAGCATTAAAACTATATCTAGTAGATTAAACAATTTCGAACAGCATTGAAACTGTAACTAGTTGAATCAAACAATATCTAACAGTGTTGAAACATTGTCTAGCATAATTAAGCGATAAGCAACAGCATTGAAACTGTATCTTGCAGAAACAAACAATATCTAACAGTGTTGAAACATTATCGTGTTGAAAGTGTAAAATTAAGACATATATTTTCAATCTTTTTTGTGTGTGTATGTGTTTGGTCATTAGCAATTTTAACACGCATCACATTGAATTTAGAACACACTTTCACTTTTGTTATAGAAGACTCATCCACATTTTGATTTGGTCAATAGGTTATTGCTAAAAACATTATAATCATGTTTAAAACAAAATGCAAACAAATTCAAAACAAAACAGAAAAGACAATGCTTTCCTGTTTTGATGACATCTTATTTTTATTAAAATCTAATCGAAACGCAATTAAACAATTTTATTGTTTTGTGACTGAATTGTTTGTGAAATAGAATTTTGTTCTGAACCTATTGTTTGTTCGCAATTTGGAATTGTTGCATTATCATAAGATATATTATCGTTTGGCTTTGAATTTTCTGAAATTTGTCCAACCGATGGGGCAAGCATTACATTGTCATTCAAATCGCCCTTGTATGTCAGTTTCAACAGCAGAGGAGTGAAAATTGAAGTAATTATTATCAAAAGAAGAATAAATGGCATGATTCCTTCATCAATCATGTTGTTGTCAATTCCTTTTTGTGCGCAAACCAAAACAACTTCTGCACGAGCCATCATTCCAATGCCAACACGCAAACTTTCTTTGTTGGTATATTTGAACATTTTTGCACCGAGTCCACAACCAACGACTTTGCCAATGATTGCAACTGCAATGAAAGCGAAACCAAAACCAATCATCGATGGTGAAATTGCTCCAAGTTTTGATTGAATTCCTATGTTTGCAAAAAATACAGGCGCAAAGACCATGTAGTTTGAAGTTTCAACTTTGCTGTCAATGTATTCTGCATCACGAACTCCTGACAAAATCAATCCAGCCAAATATGCACCTGTGATGTCGGCAACTCCGAAAATTCTTTCTGCTAGCCATGCAAAAAAGAAGCAAATTGCGAAACTGTAAATTGGAAATCTTCGACTTCTTTTCCAGTTGAATTTCTTTTCAAACAGTTTGAAACCTTTTTTGATGACAATTCCACCAATGAATGCAACAGCAAAAAATCCGATGGTTTTTCCAATTACGAGTGCAACATCAATGGCCGTTCCTCTTCCTTTCAAACCAATGATAAGAGATAGCAAAATGACACCAATTATGTCATCTAAAATTGCAGCAGAGACAATTGCAGAACCTGCTCGTGAATTGAGTTTTCCAAGTTCTTTCAAGGTTGCAACAGTGATGCTGACAGATGTTGCAGTGAGAATTGTGCCGTAAAAGACATTTGTTAGTGCTTGTTCTCTTGACATGTTGACAAAGCCACCATTGAATGCTGCTGCAACAATAAATCCAAGAGCAAGTGGCAATACAACTCCCAATATAGTTATGACAATGGAAGCAAGTCCTGTTTTTTTAAATTGTTTTGTGTCAGTTTCAATTCCTGCTGAAAACATAATCAAAACGACACCAATTTTTGCAATGAAAGACAAACCTTCATTTACAAAAGGTGTAAAAATTTGTTGACCTGGAATGTATTGAATCAGCCCAAGCAAAAGGCCTGCAATAAGCATGCCAACCACTTGTGGAAGTCCCAATTTTTTGCTTATTAGTCCTAGCGACTTTGATGCAAACAAAATTAAAGCAAGTGGTAACAAAATTAGATAAAATTCTTTCATAATAACTCCTTAGGTGAGTTATAACACTAATACATTTTAGAGTCAAGCAATACAAAATCTATTTAGAATAAGTAATTTATTATCTTGCTTAAAGTTTATTATTTATTGACAATAGAAGCCATTTTTGAATGAAAAAATGTCTATTTTGGAAATTTTTTTTGCAAAATCAATTGTCTACATTCTAAATTTTCTAGGAAAATAATTGTCGATGTTGAAAATACAGTCTTCAAAA
>CAYPVP010000109.1:0-2308 GCA_964414205.1 uncultured Bacteroidaceae bacterium
ATAACAAATATAAATTATATAATAATTATATTATATGTAAAACCCGACTTTTCAATTCAACACACTTCAATGCTAATTTCTTAAAACATAGCAAATCATTTGACAAATTTTCTTGTTTTTGCTAATTTCCAACTATGAGTATTTTGACTGTAAAAGGACTGTCACATTTTTTTGACAGCAAACAATTGTTTTTGGATGCAGAACTTGTCGTGAACAACGGCGAGCATATTGGCGTTGTCGGACTCAATGGCGCTGGAAAATCAACCTTTATGAACATCATTGCAGGAAAGTTAACCCAAGATTCGGGTGAGATCAAATGGCAAAATGGCGTTCGATGGGGCTATTTGGATCAACACGCAAACATTGACCGAACACAAACAGTCATGCAATATCTGTTGACGGCTTTTGAATATCTTTATTCAATGAATGAAGAAATGGAGCAAATCTATTTGGACATGTCAAACGAAACAGACATGGACAAAATGGACACAATGATGAATCGTGCTGCCACAATTCAAGACAGATTGATGAATGAAGGTTTTTATGACTTGGAAGCAGAAGTCAAAAAAGTAGCAACAGGCTTAGGAATTCAAAATTTCGGCTATGACACACCAATTTTCAATCTATCAGGTGGACAACGAGCCAAAATCATGCTTGCCAAACTTTTGCTTGAAGAACTTGATGTCATGCTCCTTGACGAGCCTACAAACTTTCTTGACATTGAACACATCGAATGGTTGAGAAAATTTTTGGACAATTTCAAAGGAACTTTCATTCTCATTTCTCACGATACTGTATTTTTGAATGATGTTTGCAAAATCATTTTGAATGTTGAAAACAGTGACATCAAAAAATATTTTGGTGACTACAATTCCTACATTCAACAACATGAACAAAACACAAAGCAATATGCAGAAAGTTATGAACGCCAACAACGCGAAATCAAAAAAATGGAAGACTACATTGCCAAAAACAAGGCACGCGCTGCCACAGCAGGAATGGCAAACAGTCGCAAAAAGATGTTGGACAAAATTGATATCATTCAAAAGCCAATCATGTTTGACAAACCTACTTTTGTTTTTCCATACACCTACATTGTAACAAAGCACATCGTAACTGCCGAAAACTTGGAAATTGGATACAACGGAAAAGCAATTTTGCCACCAATCAATTTTGATATGTCAAGCGACACAAAATTGTGGATTAGAGGAACAAACGGACTTGGCAAAACAACTCTTTTGAAAACATTGATGAAGAAACTTCCATCTGTCAATGGCGACTTTTCTTTCAATCCCAATGCAAAAATAAATTATATTGAGCAAGACTTGGAATTCAACAACAAAAACTGCAACGCCGTTACTTTCATGAATGAAAAGTTTCCAAAAATGGGACAAAAAGAAATCAGAAACCAACTCGCCCGTGTCGGAATCAAACAAGAATTGTCAATCAAAGCAATTTCATGTCTTTCTGGTGGAGAACAAGTTAGAGTCAAACTTTGCGCCTTGATGCAAAATCCATCGAATTTGCTCATTTTGGACGAACCAACCAATCACCTTGATGTTGGAAGCAAAGATTCGCTTTTTGAAGCATTGCAAGAATATGAAGGCGCAATAATTTTGGTTTCACACGAACCAATGTATGCCGAACGAATCTGCAACGAAATTTTCGATTTGTAATTTTTTTCAACAATATTTCGGTTGTAATTTTTCACCATTTCATAATGAGAGAAAACTTCAATATAAAACAAATTATAAAAAATTGGTTGTAGCAAATTCATAAAACTAAATTTCCTACAACCAATTTTAAATGCAACACAATAAACTTTTGACACTTCAAACTTTGCAAACAAATAAAATTCTTACGAAAGAGAAAAATCTACTGGTTTAAACCACGAATAAAATCTACCCGAAATAGTAGTGAATTTGATTAAGCAAAAATCAGGGTCAGTGAAAGATTTTTCCTTATATGCCTTTTTAAATTTTTTTTGCCAAAATTTTTCTTTGATAGCAATATCGGAAACGATTTCCATTGTTCCTTTCAACATACATCCTTTCCAAATAAAGTTACGACTATAAAAATATACATTTGCTTTATTATTTTTTGTGATTGAGGTTGCAAATTTTGATGAAGTATTGGTACAAAAATACAATTCATTTATATCATCTCTAAATCTTCCAGGAACAACTGCTTTTGTATGAGGATAGCCATTTTCATCAACACAAGAGAGTATAAAAGTATTTACTCGTTTGAATAGCATAGTAACTTTATTGATTATTTCAATTTTTTCCATAAATTTTTTATATCCTAT
>CAYPVP010000110.1:0-2231 GCA_964414205.1 uncultured Bacteroidaceae bacterium
ACGAGCAAGAAAAAAGGGTGCAATTCTTTATGAAAAAATTGATGAAAAGGGTGAAGTGGTAAAAAATGATGTTCTTCTTGAAGAGAACGATGAAAACGCCGTTGAAAGCGTGAAAGTTGCAGGAGTAAAAAAACAAAATGCACCTGTTCAACGCATCAACTACAAAAAGAAAAACACGCAGTTCAAAAAGAAAAAATGATTGAACAAACAGCCTCTCAAAATGAGAGGCTGTTTTTGAAAAACAATTTCGTTGTCTGTAATAATAAAATTAAAATAACTAAAACAATAAAAAATAAAACTGTAAAAATATAACTGTAAAGAAATAAATGAAGGAGCAAAAATGAAATTAGAACAAAAAATATCGGAACTTAATCTTGCAAAAAATGTTTTTGATGAGTTTGGATTGAGTGATAACTTTGCTAAGGTTTTGTTGTCACGAAACATTGACAGCAAAGAAAAAATTGAAAAATTTTTGCATCCTTCTTTTGAACATTTTTCATCTCCATTTGACATTTTGGGAATGAAAGAAGCCGTTGTAATCATAAAAAATGCAATACTCTATAAGAAAAACATTTTGATTTATGGCGATTATGACTGTGATGGAATTTCAGCAATTTCAATTTTGATGTTGTATCTAAAATCACAAAATGCAAATGTTTCCTATTTTATTCCTGACAGAAATGTTGATGGTTATGGAATGAACATTGAAACATTGAAGCGATTGATGAAAGAAACAAAAATAGAATTGCTTATTACTGTTGACACGGGAATTACATCTTGCAAAGAAGTTGAATTTTTGCAAGAAAACGGAATTGAAGTTGTTGTGACAGACCATCATGAACCACAAGAAAAAATTCCAAATTGTGTTGTGGTTGACCCAAAAATTGAAAAAAAAGGCTTTTATGAGTTTTGTGGAGCAGGTGTTGCATTGAAACTTGTTGAAGCACTTTCATCAAGAGAAAACTTGAAAAACTACATTGATATTGCTGGCATTGCAACTGTTGCTGACATTGTTCCACTTGTTGGTGAAAATCGTGCAATTTCAAAACTAGGAATCGACAAACTAAATTCCAATATGCGAAAAGGCATTGAATTGTTGTTGGAAACAAAAAAATGTACTTCATTTGACATAATGTTCAAACTTGCTCCAAGGATAAATGCAGCAGGAAGAATGGACAACGCCATGAAAGTTGTTGATTTGTTTTTGAGTGATGAGCATTTTGTTTTGAAAGGACTTGCAGAAGAACTGAACAAAGACAATCAAAACAGGCAAGAAATTTGTGAAAAAGTTGTAAATGATGCAAAAAAAATGCTTGAAGGCGTAAATTTTGCAAAAACAGGAATCATTGTTTTGTCTTCACCTGAATGGGAAGGTGGAGTTCTTGGAATTGCATCTGCAAGACTTGTTGAAGAATTCAATCGTCCAACCATTTTGTTTCAAGATAAAGACGGAAAAATGAAAGGTTCGGCAAGAAGTGTGAAAGACATAAATGTTTTTGAAGTGATGTCAAAATTCAAAAATTATTTTACGTCTTTTGGAGGACACTCACAAGCAGCAGGTGTAGGAATTTTGTCTGAGAATTTTGAAAAATTCAAAAACGAAATTAACAACTATGTTTTGCAAAATTTTGATTCAAAATGTTTTGAAAAGTATTCATATTTTGACTTTGAATTGAATTTTGAAGATGATTTGCTTTCTTTTGCAAAAGAACTGGAATTGCTTGAACCAACAGGCTATCAAAATCCAAAACCATCGTTTTGCATAGAATTGGAAAATGCAAATTTTGAAAAAATTGGCACAACAAATCACATCAAATCAAAGAATAAAAATTTTGAAATGATTGGGTTTTCAAAATTGGATTTCGCATTGTCTTGCAAATGTTTGTCAAAATTTGAAGTGTCGGTTTCAAGAAATGTTTTTCAAAACAACGAATATGCACAAGCCATAATAAAAAATGTTTGGATTGAAAATTTGAATGCAATCGATGAGGAAGATTTGAAAGAATTTGCAGTGTCAAATTGGAAAATTGAAAACGATGAAAAAAATTCAATTCAAATTTCAAAGAATGATGTAGAAAAAATGCTTCAACAAAAGTTTGGAACTTTGTTGGTGTGCTTTTCAAAAGAAAAAGCAATTCAACTTCAAAATCAATTCGATTTGCCAATTTTTGTGGGGCAAAATTTCAATCGTAACCCTGAAAATCAAATTGTGGTGTGTCCTGTCAAAAATT
>CAYPVP010000111.1:0-2080 GCA_964414205.1 uncultured Bacteroidaceae bacterium
AAATTGAAAGTTTTAGCAATTTTTCAGCAAAATTCACAAATTATTATGCAATTTTCAATTAAGTCAACATATAATGATATTTTTTATGCAAATTTTCAATCTAACATAGTTTGTCAAAAAAATTTTTCAGTTTTCAATAACAAAGTGAATGTATGCCTAACCCAAGTAAACTCATTTAGAAACAAAGCGAATGCCTAAACAATGTGATGAAATAATTACACAAGCGATTGTATGCTCGAACAAACAAACACATTCTTCATAAACATAGCGATTGCGTTCCTAAACAATGTGATAAAATAATTCATAAGCGATTGTATGCTTGAACAAACGAACGCATTCTTCATAAACATAGCGATTGCGTTCCTAAACAATGTGATGAAATAATTCATAAGCGATTGTATGCTTGAACAAATGAACACATTATTCATAAACATAGCGATAGTATGTCCAATCAAAAAATTGCATTATAAAAAAAACCGTCTTTCGACGGTTTAATTTTTTTGTTTTTACAAATTCAAACTTGAACTTTCAATTTAAAATACAAATCAGAAATTACAAATTTGAAGATGCCTTATAATACATTTGAGCAAGTTCTGTCACATTCATTTCTTTTGGAACTGGATAGAGTGGGTTTCCTTCTTTTGAAGCACGTTTTGCCATTGTTGGAATGTCTTCTTCTTTGATAAAATCAAACTTTTCAGGAATTCCCATATTTTTGTTCATTTGTTTGATTGCTTCAATAAATTTCTTTGCTTTTTCTTCAATTGATGCACCTTGAATTCCAACTACATCAGCAAGTTCAGCAAGTTTCTTCCAAGCAGACTTTCCATATTCATCAAGGAAAAGTGGAAGCAAAACTGAGTTTGCAAGTCCGTGAGGAGTTCCATAGAAACCACCCAAACTGTGTGCAACAGCATGAACATAGCCAACATAAGCCATTGTAAATGCAATTCCTGCATAGTATGAAGCATGTTGCATGTTGCTTCTTGCTTCAATGTTTGTTGGGTTGTTGTAGGCTTCTTCAAGATTTTCAAAAATCAATTTTACTGCTTTGATGGCACATTCTCTGGTTTCAGCGTTGTTGCTTCTTCCGATGTAGGCTTCAACAGCGTGTGTCAAAGCATCCATGCCTGTTGTTGAAGTGATGTGTTTTGGAAGTCCAACTGTGATTGTTGGGTCAAGAACAGCATATTCAGGAATCAAAACAAAGTCATTCACTGGATATTTTTCATGAGTTTGACTGTTTGAGATGACAGCAGCCAAAGTAGTTTCACTTCCAGTTCCTGCTGTTGTTGGAACAGCAAAAATTGTTGGAGTTTTTTTCAAAACTTTCAACAATCCCTTCATTTGAGGAATTTGTTTTTTAGGTTGTGCAACTCGTGCAGCAACACCCTTTGTGCAATCCATAGGTGAACCACCACCGAAAGCAATCAAGGCTTCACAACCATTTTCATTATAAATTTTGAGTGCTTCTTCAATGTTGTCAATTGTTGGATTTGGAACAGTTTTGTCATAGAATGAGAATTTGATTTCGGCTTCTGTCAAACCTTTTTTCAAATCATCTGCAAGACCAAGTTTGCTGATTCCACCATCGGTAATAATCAAAACATTTTTGAAACCTTTCGATTTTATGGTTTCAGGAAGGGCTTTCAAGCCTCCATTGATAAGTTCTGGTTTACGATATGGCAAAATAGGCAAAGTGGCTCTGAAAATGCCTTGATAAATTCTACAACCAAGAATACTGAAACAATTCATATTTACGCCTCCTAAGCAATAAATCAATATTGGTGCAATTATATCACACCTATTTTGACAATACAACGATTTGACAGACAAAAAATGAATAATAAAATTTAATGCGAAAAATACACCTAATATGTCTAGTTTAAAAAATTAACCCAACAAAAAAAACATATTCGACAAAAATTTACAATTTGTAAACTCTGATTTGATTTGTTTTTGAATGAAACCAAGAAAAACAACACAATCGCAACATTTTGTCAAAAGTTTTCAACATTTTTTTGCAATTTATGTAAAATTTTATTTTTTTCTTTTATACAAGCATTTTTAGGCAAACTAT
>CAYPVP010000112.1:0-2009 GCA_964414205.1 uncultured Bacteroidaceae bacterium
TGAATAGAAAAAAAATTTTTTTAAAATTTGACATATGTCAGAAATGGCTATACAATAATTATTATAAAAGCAAAATGTTGGTTGACTATGCTGTTTTTATGCATTGCAACATTCATATTTTGCAAATCTAAACAATGAAGCAAAATCCCCACATTTGTCCAAAAATCACACTTGTATTTGAACAAGGAGGTAACTATGTCACAATATGTTTGCACAGTATGCGGATACGTGTACGATGAAGAACAAGAAGGTGTAAACTTCGACAGTCTTCTCGAGAGTTGGAAATGTCCACTTTGCGGGGCATCAAAATCGCAGTTTGAGAAGAAATCAAAAGCAGTTGAGAATGTTGCACCTTTGAAAAATGAAAATTTTGTTGCAAAAACAAAAACGACATCAAATAAAGCTCTCAGCAATGCTGAACTTTATGTAATTTGTAGTAACCTTGCAAAAGGTTGTGAAAAGCAGTATATGGCAGAAGAAACCTCTTTGTTTAACGAAATAGCAGACTATTACAAAACAAATTGCGAACCATTGAAAACTGCAAACAACGATGATATTGGCAAATTGCTAATGAGAGATTTGTCTGAACTTTATCCAAGTGCATTTTCATATGCAAATGATGATGCTGATAGAGGTGCTTTGCGTGCGTTGACTTGGAGTGAAAAAGTAAGCAAAATTGCAAACACGTTGTTGGAGCGATATAAAAAAGAGGGAACATCTTTTCTTTTAGGCAACAAGATTTATGTTTGTGAAATTTGTGGTTTTATATATATTGGGGAGTCAGCACCTGATGTTTGTCCAATATGCAAAGTTCCACAACTCAAAATTCACGAAGTAAGGAGGACTTGATTATGTACGCAGTAAGAAACATTAGACTTTGCACAAAAGATTGTATGTGTCTTTATGTTTGTCCAACTCACGCCACTGACACTGAAACAGGGCAAATTGACAGAAAAAAATGTATTGGTTGTGGAACATGTGTCGCATCTTGCCCTTCTCATGCCATATCGCTAGTCCCAAAGAAAATGCCAGAACAACGCGTTAAAGATGAAAATGTTGTAGACAGCCTTGCTGAAATAGTTTCAAGCAAGGCTCAACAAGAGCAAATGGCAACAAAAATATCCAATGATAGCACCGATGAAAACATCAAAGCACTTTTTAAAGCAGTTGCACTATCCAATCACATAACTGCCGAAGATTTGGTTCGTGAGGCTGGATATATGCTTCCTCAAAGCGATGTTGCTGTTGATTTTTTGAAAACCATGCTTTCAACTGAAACCAATCAAAATTTCCCATTTTCAGCAGTTCAAAAACTAATTGACAAATTTGATAAAAAACCAGTTGAAACAACTTTGAAATACAAAGGAACAAAAACTGAAAAAAATTTAATGGAAGCATTTGCAGGTGAAAGCCAAGCAAGAAACAAATATACATATTTTGCAAGCGTGGCAAAGAAAGAGGGATATGAGCAACTTGCAGAAATTTTCAACCATACTGCTGACAACGAAAAGGAACATGCCAAACTGTGGTTCAAAGAACTTGATGAAGTTGGGACAACTGCACAGAATCTTTTACACGCAGCAGATGGCGAAAACTATGAGTGGACAGATATGTATGACCGTTTCGCAAAAGATGCTGATGAAGAAGGCTTTTCAGAACTTGCCTCGCGTTTTCGTGCAGTTGGTGCAATAGAAAAAACTCATGAAGAAAGATATCGCGCACTTTTAAACAATGTTGAAATGAAAAAGGTATTTGAAAAGTCCGAAGAAAAGATGTGGGAATGTCGCAACTGTGGACACCTTGTCATCGGCAAGAAAGCCCCAACAATATGTCCAGTCTGCAAACATCCACAAAGTTATTTTGAACTTAGAAAAGAAAATTATTGATTTCCATCAACTTAAAAAGAGAATAGAATGTTCTATTCTCTTTTTTTTTGTGATTAAAATTATTCAATATATTACAATTTTAATTTCTTTTTAATTTTTATTTTTAATTTCTTTTCATCAGAT
>CAYPVP010000113.1:0-1962 GCA_964414205.1 uncultured Bacteroidaceae bacterium
CATAATATAAAGTATTTAATAACGGTAATGTTGCAAGATTGAATAGAAGATATTTGACATAGAACAAATTGCATAAATAAAAGTTTTTCACAAAGCATTATAAACATAAATGAATATATATTTGGAATATATATTTGAAAAAAAATGATGAACAGCAAAACAAATGGCAAAAAAATATTAAAATATCAGATAAAAATGATTTTAGTTTGTAGTAATTCCAAAACTTCGGTCATAGTAGTCCGAAAAATCTGTTTCTTGAAGTTTTGCCAAAAAACCTTCTTGTTTTTCAGCAATTTCAACAAGTTTTTTTGCTTCCAAAACAATTTGTGGTGTCAAATTGAACATAGAGGTGCTATCAAGGGTTTTTCCTGATTGGTTAAACCCCAAAAAATCTCCCCCTCCTCGCTTTTCAAAATCATATTCAGCAATTTCAAAACCGTTGTTGTTGTCTTTCAAAAACATTAGTCTGTCATAAACTTGTTCGTTGTTGATTTTTGTTGAATGAAGAAAACAAAAGGCTTCATTGCCATTTCGACCAACTCTTCCTCTCAATTGATGCAGTGATGACAAACCGAAATTTTCAGCATCCAAAATGCAAATATATTTCAAATCTTGAATGTCAATTCCAACTTCAATGACAGATGTGCAAACAAGAGCAAAAATTTTGCCATCTCTCAATTTTTGCAAGTTTTCATTTTTGATTTTTGAAGATGTTTGTCCATTGACAACTTCAAACATTCCCATTTCAAATCCAATATTCAGCAATTCCAAAGCCAATTTTTCAGTGGAATTCATTTCTATGCCTTCATCATCGAAAATTTTTGGACAAACAAACAGCACTTTTTCCTTGTTTAAACATTTTTGCAACATAAATTTCAGCATTGCGTTTTTCTTTTTTTCTGAAACTACTTTTGTTTGAACGTTTGTTCTTGCCGAATTTCTTTTTTGAATTGTTGAAAGTGCCAGTTCTTCATAGAAAGTCATTGCAATGGTGCGTGGAATTGGTGTTGCTGTCAATGACAAAACATCAACAAATTCGCCTTTGCTTTCAAGTGCATTTCTTTGTTTAACACCAAAGCGTTGTTGCTCATCAATGATGCAAAAACCCAAATTTGAAAAAGAAATTTTATCATTCAAAACTGAATGAGTTGCAACAATGACATCAATTTCTCCGTTTGCCAAGTTCTGTTCAATCTCTGTTTTTTCTTTTTCACAAACCGAACCTGTCAAAATTTTGATTTTGATTTCCTTGTTTTCAACGCTGAATGATTCAAACAAATTTTGCAAAAGTTCAAAATGTTGATTTGCCAAAATTTCTGTTGGAACCAAAATGGCACTTTGCTTATGTTTTTTCAAAGCCATAAAAATTAGAAAAAATGCCACAATGGTTTTTCCACTTCCAACATCTCCAACAATAATTCTATTCATAAGTTTTGATGAATTTATGTCATTCAAAATTTCTTGCAATGCTGTCATTTGACTTGCAGTCAATTCAAAGCCGAATTTTTCAAAAACAAGCGATTTGTATTGAAGTATTTCATTTTTGTCGATATTGTATAATACATTTCGTTGTTTTATAGAACACTTTTCTACTTTTCTATAAAAAATCAAGTTTTTTGCTGTGTCAATGATTGCAAGTTTTTCAATTGCTCTTTCTGCTTCTTCAATGTTTTTTGGAGCATGAACTTGCGAATATATCGTTTTCAAATCAATCAATGTCTCATTTTCAAGTTCAACATTTTGAAATTTGATGCCATCAAACATTGATGAAATGTCATCATTTTTCAATGCTTCTTTCACAAACTTTTTTATATAGTTTTGTGAAATTATGCCACGTGTATTATAAGACAAAAAAACTCCATTCAAATTGACTATGTTGTCCATAGGTTCAAAGATTGGGTTGTTCAAAAAATATTTTCCTTGACCAAAATTTAATTTGCCAAAAAAACGGAAATCTTTGCC
>CAYPVP010000114.1:0-1782 GCA_964414205.1 uncultured Bacteroidaceae bacterium
CAAAAGTATTGTTATACAACTAACCAAAACTACCACACAAATTAGGCAAATTGTAACTATTGGATATATAAATCTATTTTTATTAAAATATTTTTCTTTATTGTTATTTTTTGCAAAATATTTTAGTTTTGTATTTTCAAAAAAATTATTTTCATTAGATTTAATTTGTTTTTCTTCATTTTTTCTGATTTGCGTGAATAGTTTGTTAGTTTTCATCTTTTCCTTTAATGAATGTCAACAGAGATTGCATGGTCAAAAAGCGCCACTGCATTGACATTCAAATATCCATTTGTAAAATCGCCAAAATTTGTTGCAACATTAACAAATTGGAGAACCTTTTTTGTGTTGTTTGGCAAGGTGTAGGTGACATCATCAAAGCCGAAGCCTGCCATTGCGTGTGAACTGTCGCAATTTGCAAAAGTGATGGTAATTTCGTTTTTGTTCAAGTCTTCACCCCAAGCAGAAACGAGTTGATAGCCTCTTGTGAACATTGCAACAGGTTTTCCTGCACGAATTTCATTTTTAAGTCCTGCATAATTCAGAGTATTGTTCGTTATGTATTCGTTGTAGGTTACTGACAAGTTTTTTCTTGCACAAAATGTTTGCATGCCAGATTTGAAATCTTCAAATGTTGCTCCTGGTTCCCCTTCATTCAAGTGCATATCTGTTGCAAGTTGTGACATCATTGCATCCACTGAATCCGATGCTCCATAATATACGCAAATATTTCCCGATACATAACAAGGATTATAATTTGGTATTATTTCTGTATAGAATCTATCATAATAGCCTAAAATGTTTCCGCCAGCAACTGCTGTACAAGTGTTGTCCCAACCTGGAATACCGACATATTTTGGATGAACTGTTGCAAGTTGAAAGTAGTCATCTTGGTTTTTTGAAACAATATTAAATGTTTCATTGTGAAATGTCATTGTTCCAGTGCCTTCATATGCTTCATATCGTAGCAATTCAATTGAATCTAAATCTACAATTGCACCTGACGAAACATCTGAATATTTTTCGTCATTGAGTTCTAGATACATATAAGGCTTTACATAAACAATGTGCCCTTTTACATTTGAAAATGGCGTTGGCGAATTTGGATAAAATTCGATAACATCCCATGTTCCGTTTTGATAGATGCTCATGGCATAGCCATTTGTTTTATTGGTGTTGAAAGTGTATGTATATCCAAGTTCAACATCATTTATGTCATAAAGCGTTTTTCTATCAATGCTGACATCTTGTTCTGAAATGTTTTCTTGTTGAATCAACTGTTGCATGGTTTCAACAAACATTTGGTCGCATTCATCAAGATTGACTGGTGCAGCGAAAGTAACACTTGGCAAAGCAAACAATGTTGAAATGCCGATTGCAAAAATGGTCATGACCATAAATAAAGTTTTTTTCATAACATCCTTCCTCTTTTGTTTGATAAAATGTTGTATCAAAAAAAGCGAAAAAAGTTACAAATCAAATATTATTTATCGAAAGTTGTTTGAAGCAGTTTCATTGTTCTACTTATTCTTTGTTTTGTTGTGTTGTAGTTAAGGTTTTTCATTTGAGCAATTTCTTTTAGGTTAAAACCACAAATTTTGTTCAAAACAACAAGTTCTCTTTCTTCATCTGTTAATATGCTTAGTCTTAAATTAAGTTCTATTTTCAATTCAGATTGTTCAATTGAATTAGTGTTGCCGATTCGTATATCATCAAGACCCCAATAAACAAAATTCTGTTGATCTCCACCCAAATTATATTCTTTTACCTTAGATATAATAGTGT
>CAYPVP010000115.1:0-1757 GCA_964414205.1 uncultured Bacteroidaceae bacterium
ATAATAAACTTTAAACTTTGTAGTAGCAATTTTTTTAATATTATGAATCTATGATGTTTTGATTGAAGGTAGTTTTATAATAATTTATTCAAAACTTATGTAAACTTTCATTTTGAATATATGTTGCATTTTATTAAAAATTTTCAATTTTTATATTTTATAAGGCACAAATTTTTTGAAATTTGTGCCTTACAAAGAAAAACGGCGAACTGATTTCTCAATTCGCCAAGATGTCAATATTATTACTCTGCTTTTTGCTTTGGAGCTTTGACAAGAACACCATTGTAGTATCCACAGTTTGGGCATACTTTATGGCTTTGTTTGAGCTCGTGGCATTGTGGGCATTCGACCAATCCAACAGGTGTAATCTTCCAGTTGGCTGAACGTGAGCGTTTCTTCATCTTAGAAATTTTACTTTTTGGTACTGCCATTTTGCAACCTCCTCATGTGCAAGTCATTTGCACACATCTTCTTCCGACTCGGCTATTATATTATAAAGATTTTGCCTTTGTCAAATGAATTTATACTTTTATAAAAAATATTTCACAAATCATCAAATTTCAATTTAGCAAACAAGTGATTTTGTTTCTCTTGCGATAGAAAGTTCTTCATTTGTTGGCAAAACAACAATTTTCACCTTTGAACCATCTTTGCTGATTGTTCCAGCATTGCCAAATCCAAGATTGTCATTTTTGTCATTGTCAAATTCTGCGCCCAAATATTCCATGTTTGATGCAACAAGTTCACGAACAAGTTTGCTGTTTTCGCCAATTCCACCTGTAAAGACAATTGCATCAACACCACCCAATGCAGCAGCATAACTTCCAACATATTTTTTGACACGATATGCCAAAATTTCAAGAGCAAGTTGAGCCTTTTTGTTGCCATCTTTTGCCATTTGAGTCAAGTCACGAACATCACTTGAAACGCCATCAGTAATTCCAAGCAAACCACACTTTTTGTTCAAATAGTTGACAACTTCATCTGCTTCAAGTCCAAGTTTAACACGCAAAAAATCGACAGCAGCAGGGTCAATGTCACCAGAACGAGTTCCCATAACCAAGCCTTCAAGAGGTGTAAAGCCCATTGAAGTGTCGACACATTTTCCATTTTTGACAGCAGAAATTGAAGAACCATTTCCAAGGTGGCAAATGATAAGTTTTTCACTGTTTTCTTTGCCAAGCATTTTGATTGTTTCTTCACTCACAAATTTGTGAGATGTTCCGTGAAAACCATATTTTCTGATTTTGAATTGTTCATAAACTGAATAAGGAATTCCATACATAAATGCTTTTGGCTCCATTGTGCTGTGGAATGTTGTGTCAAAAACTGCAACCATTGGAACGCCTTTCATAACTTCACGGCAACTCTTTATGCAAGCGATGTTTCCTGGCATATGCAAAGGACCAAGGTCAACGTTTTTTTCACAAATGCGAATCACTTCATCATCAATCACAACTGAACTGTGAAAATCTTCTCCTGAATGCAAAACTCTGTGTCCAACGGCATTGATTTCGTCAACTGATTGAATTGCACCGTTTTCTTTGTCAAGCATTGCTTGCAAAACAAGTTCCATTGCTTCTTTGTGAGTTGGCATTTCTTTTTTGATTTCCAATTTTCTGCCATCAGCAGTTTTTTGAGTCAAGATGCCACCTTTTGCAGTGATTCTTTCGCACAAACCTTTCAAAAGTGGAGTTTCATTTTCCATGTCAACTAGTTGATATTTGAGTGATGAACTTCCTGCATTTATAACCAAA
>CAYPVP010000116.1:0-1582 GCA_964414205.1 uncultured Bacteroidaceae bacterium
AGCATAAGAAAAGCAAAGTCTGTGATAATTTTAGAAGCTGAAAAAGGAGTTTTATCTCCAACAAAATTCACAAAAAATGAATTGATTGAACAAATCATTTCTGTTTCTTCTGGTGAAATTGTTTCAAGTGCTGTTCCAAGACGAAGAGGACGCCCAAGCAAAAATGTCAAAACTTGTGATGAAGGTCAAAAATCAGAAATTTTGAAAGAATCTTGTACAAACAATGATGCAGAAAAATCATTTGAAACTTCAAATGTAACATCTGAAAAAACAAAAATCGATGATGAATCAAAACGTTATTTTCCCAAAAATCAACAAAATAAAATTCAATTTCAAAACAAGAAATCATTTGATGAGCAATCACTCATGGATCAGCCTTCAAAAGATGATGAAATCAGAGAAGGTGTGTTGGAAATTCACCCTGATGGATATGGCTTTCTAAGAGTGAAAAACTGCGAGTTCAATGAAAAAGATGCTTATGTCAATTCGCAAAAACTCAAAAAACTTGGTTTACGACATGGCGATTTTGTCAAAGGTATGGCTAGAATTTTGCAAGATGGCAAACCTGCTGCATTGCTTACTGTTCAAACTGTAAATGGAGTTCCTTATGACCAAATTGGAAGACGACCAAACTTTGATGACCTAGTTCCAATCTATCCTAACAAAAGATTAAAATTGGAAAAAATGAACTCACAAAATGATTTTGCGACTCGTTGCATTGATTTGATTGCTCCAATTGGAAAAGGTCAACGCGCGATGATTGTTTCTCCTCCAAAGGCAGGAAAAACAACATTGTTGAAAATGATTGCAGCCTCCATTGCTGAAAACTATCCTAATGTTGAATTGTTGGTTTTGCTGATTGATGAGCGACCTGAGGAAGTTACCGATATGCAAAGGTCAATCAAAGGTGAAGTTGTTTTTTCAACTTTTGATGAATTGCCTGAACACCACACAAAAACTGCTGAATTTTTGCTTGCAAGAGCAAAACGATTGGTTGAAATGGGAAAAGATGTAGTCATTTTGATGGACAGTTTGACAAGATTGGCAAGAGCCTACAACTTGACAATTCCTGCAACGGGAAGAACTCTTTCGGGAGGTATTGACCCAGGTGCATTATATAGTCCAAAAAAATTCTTTGGTGCAGCCAGAAACATTGAAAATGGTGGAAGTTTGACAATCATTGCAACAGCCCTTGTTGACACAGGAAGCAGAATGGACGATGTCATTTTTGAAGAGTTCAAGGGAACTGGAAACATGGAAATTCACTTGGATAGAAAACTTTCTGAAAAACGAATTTTCCCTGCAATTGACTTGGCAAAAAGTGGAACTAGAAAAGAAGAATTGTTGCTTTCCAAAAATGAAATGGAATGTATTTGGGCAATTCGTAAATTTCTTTCAAACGGTGATAGTGCAGAATCAACGGAAAATTTGCTAAACATGATTTTGCGAACAAAAAACAATCAGGAATTTATCAATACTTTCAATATTCAAATGAAGAATATGGAAAAGCAAGGTTTTAATTTCCGTAAACCATAGATAAAAATTCTTACACTCTGCTTTTGAAAATAATCAATTTACTATT